>NZ_JBDLLG010000002.1:0-280401 GCF_039822625.1 Marinimicrobium locisalis | reverse complement strand
TTGCAGGTGCTGACGTAGCGCCGTCTCGCTCTCGAAGGTCTCCCCGTACAGGGCGTCCTGCTTGACGTACTTGACCCCGGCTTCCACCTTGCCCTTGCTCTCGGGGTCGTAGCCCTCGCAGGCGTGGATACGGTAACCGGCGGTGGTGGCGTACTGGTGGAAGCGTTGGTTAAGGGTCAACTCCCGGTACTGCTCACTGATCACCACCATCTTGGTCTGGTCGTAGACGCACTCTTCGGTGACGCCGCCGAAGTAGCGGAAGGCCTCGTCGTGCAGCTGAATGAAGGCCTCGGTGTCCAGCGGCTGGAGCCGAATGCCGACGTACATCAGCCGGGAACAGGCGAGTACGAACACCACGAAGTAGACGGTGCGCTCCTCGCCACCGATGAGCACCCCGCGCAGCTCACCGGGGTCCACTTGGCACTGGACGCCGGGCACGGCCTCGAGCACCGGCTCGTAATAGCGGCACTGTCCGCTGGCGACCTGTTCCTTGAGCGTGCGCACATACCGGCGCAGGCTCCGGTCAGAGGCGGGCAAGTTCCCAACCCGCTCACGCAGGCGCCGGGCCAGCTTGACGGCACTCAGCTGGGGGTAGGCCTTGAGCTGGTGAATCAGGAAGTCCCGGTGCTCATCCAGGCGTTTACGGCGTGAACGGTCTTCCTGGGCCTGCTGGATCCCGGCCTCGTCCATCTTCAAGTACTTGCGCACCGTGTTACGGGCAATGCCCAGCTCTCGGCCAATGGCGCGCAGTGACAGGCCTCGGCCTTGGTCATACAGTGCTTTTATCTTGTGAATCATAACCCACTCCTTCAATGCTCTGTCCCCGGCTTATGGATGTGGCGGGGGACGCTACAGGTTCTGGTGGCCAAAACCACCTGGGGTGGGTCAAAATTATTGGCCAGAGGTGGGTCAGTTTAGATGGCCATTAACACTCCCGCTCTGCTTGAATTTTTCTCAGCAAAACTTCGGCGCTGTTTTCGCCGGAGATCAGATCGGGATTGTCTTTGCGCCATTGTTCGGTGAGTTCGCCCCGGAAGGCTTTGGCGAGGATGGATTGGGTAAGGTGCCTAACGCGGGCGAGGGCATTGTTGCTCTGTTTTTCAATACTATCGGCTTCGGCAAATAGTTGGGTGACTCGGTGGAAAATTTCCCGTTGCTCCAATATTCCAGGTACTGATATTGGGCACTTCGAAAACGCTTTATGCGTTAAATCTGGTTGGCTTGATCGCCCCGATTCTTTCTTGATGTACTCTTGGCATGCCGGAGACTTCAAGTAAAAAATCAAGTAGCCACCAAGAAGAAGCTCTTTTTGAAAGTTTAACCTGAAGGAATTATTGTGCATTATTCCTTTAAATCCAGTGAGAACCAGCCCAACGGTACCAGTTCTAGAAAGAATGATATCTTCTGGCTCGGCTATAATTGACTTTTCACTTACCGAAGCATAATGAACGTTTTCTTTAAAATTATTTTCATAGTTCACCGTTCGCAGTATTGGAAGTATGTCTTTACCTGGCTTCAAGCGCCGAGTGTTTTTAGCAATCTGGAGGCCTTGCTGAAATTTCGATACATTACCCATAGCGGTAAGTTGCCAAGTATCGGGCACTGCAAATTGATATTCGTCATCAACCTGATAATGTTCAGCAACCCCCTTTTTTCGTTCTGCCTGCTCCTCCCACGTTTTCCGCCAATCCTCCGTCAATCGACCAGTCACAGCAGCGGCTAGAACAGATTGGCGGAACCGTTTTAGGATTTTGGGGATGCGTTCGAGACGGGCTTTGGTCGCTTCCACCTGGGCCAGCAGGGTATCGAGCTTGTCAGCGATGACTATTTGCTCGGCAAGCGGCGCCAAAGCAAAAGGCGCAGCCATTCCGTCCTTCGTTCCTAGGCGAGGCATGTTCACTCCATAACTTACGGAGTTAACATAGCTAAGAAATTCGTTTGTCCTCAGCCAATGGAATAAGTAGCGGTTTAAAGATAGTGGTTCGGCGTCTAACGGAATAATTTCTGTAGTACAAACGCCTGACTGATCGGCCAACACCACCTTATTTAGGTATGGCCGCAGCTTTCCGTAGAGCACGCAACCACGCCGGAATCGATTTTTTGTGCTCTTGAAAGGGCGATCTTTGGCTGTCTTACGACTAACCAGCCTGGAGCTTCCTTTTTCAATATCCTCAAGCTCTAACACCCAAGTGTTGTCGTCGACGTCGGCCAGAACACATTTTTCAGACTTTCCGTACTGAACAACATTACCCAACTCAGTTTTGGTCCATCCGGCTGGCAAGTTTTGACTACCCATCATTCAGACTCACCTATCAGCTGGCTCAACAACATTCTGTGCCCATCGGCCTCCTCCTCGGCGCCCAGCTTCCGCATAAGGCCATCCAGCTCACCCAACGCCTGCACCAGCTCGCTCATGGCCTCACCCGCCAGCACTTCCGGCTCCGGCAGGTTCGCGGCATCCACACTGTCTTTGTCCTTCAGCCAACTGATATCCAGGGAGTCGTCCTTGTTCTCGGCAATCCACTCGCGTGAGAAACAGCGCCAGCGGCTGTGGGCCAGTCGTTCATCGACGCTTTGGTTTTCTTTGGCCTGTTTCGCCTCGTCTGACAGGTCGATCTCCTCGGCGTTAAAGCTCCACTCGCCTTCGGTGCGTTTACTGGTACCGTCGGCCTTTCGCCCGTACACCTTTTCAAAGGGCTTCAGGTGCGCTTCGGTAAAGGGCGTGCGCTTGCCGAAGTTGGGCATATTGGTGCGCAGGTCGTAGACCCAGACGTTCTTGGTGCAGTTTTCGTCCTGGGTTGGTTTTTTGGCGGTGCCTTTGGTGAAGAAGAGCACATTGGTTTTTACGCCCTGGGCGTAGAAGATGCCGGTGGGCAGGCGCAGGATGGTGTGCAGGTTGCATTTGTGCATCAGGTCCCGGCGGATCTCGGTGCCTGTGTTCGCCTCAAACAGTACGTTATCCGGCAAAACTATGGCGGCACGGCCACCGGGCTTCAGGCCCCGGTAGATATGTTGCAGAAAGGCGAGCTGTTTGTTGCTGGTTTTGTAGGTGAGGTCATCCCGGGTGATACTGGCTTCTCCGCCTTTGGAGGTACCAAAGGGCGGGTTGGCCAAAATGACATGCGCTTTTTCCAAATCTCTTCCGGCCTGACCCAAGGCATTGCCCATATGCACTACGCCTTCATCATCGCCTTCCATGCCGTGCAGCAGGCAGTTCATCAGCGCCAGGCGGCGGGTACCCGGTACCAGCTCAATGCCCACAAAGGCTCTGTTTTTCTGAAACTTTTGTTCCTTGGCGCTCAAGTCGAACAGTTCATCGGTCTGGTCTTTGATGTATTGGTCCGCGGCAATCAGAAAGCCCGCCGTGCCGGCGGCCGGGTCCTGAATGACCTCCAGCGGCTGGGGTTTCAGGCAACGGACCATGCTGTTGATCAGCGCGCGTGGGGTGAAGTATTGGCCCGCGCCGGACTTGGTTTCGTTGGCGTTTTTCTCCAGTAGGCCCTCGTATAGGTCGCCCAAACCGTCTTGCTTGGCGCTAAACCAATCAATTTGGTCCAGGGCCTTTATCATCTGCTCCAGGTGGCGGGGTTCACGCAGCCGGGTTTGGGCGTCGGCATAGATGGCTTTGATCAATGGGTCGTTATGGACCTTCTTTCCTGCTCCGTCGGTACCGGTAGACAGGCTCAACAGTATGCGCTTGTAGTCGTTAAGCAGATTGAGGCCGGACTTGTTGTTCAGGTCGGTCCAACGGCAGCCTTTGGGCAACGGGTGCTTCTCCAGGATGTCCGCCTCGGTGTTTTCGTGGACCATTTTGATAAACAGCAGCAGTACCAGCTCGGTGACGTAGTCCGAGTAGTTGATGCCGTCGTCGCGCAGGACGTCGCACAGGTTCCAAAGTTTTTGGACGATATCGTTGTTGGTCATGGAGACTCCTGATTCAAAATCTGTATATAGGCGCTGTAGGCGTAGACCCGGTTTCGCTTTTGGCCGGTGATTTCGCTGACAATACCGCAGCGTTGTTCCAGCGCTGCCAGCGCTTTGTTCACGGTGGCGTGGGTCAGGCCGGATCTGGCCACCAGCTTGTTGACGCTGGCAATGGGCGTTTCAAAAAGCGCATCCAACACTTGTTGGGCGGAGGCGGCCAGCCGACCCAGCTCAGCCAGCCGCTCACGGTCGTAAGCGCGGAGCTGGTTGAGTTGCTGAGCCATGGTCACGGCATGGGTGGCGGTATCGGCGACCGCATCCACAAAGAACAGCAGCCACGCTTCCCAATCACCGGTTTCCCGTACCTGCTGAAGCCGCTCGTAGTAGGTTTGCCGATGTTTTTTGAAAAAGACGGACAGGTACAGCAGCGGCTCATGCAACACCTTGGCTTCCGCCAGGATCAGCACGATAAGGAGCCTGCCCAGACGGCCATTGCCGTCCAAAAAGGGGTGGATGGTTTCGAACTGAACATGGGCCAGCGCCGCCTTGATCAGCGGGTCAGTTGCCTCGGGCTGATCGTTGATGAAGCGCTCCAGCTGCGACCAACAGTCGGCAATGTGGGTCGCCGGGGGCGGCACAAAAACCGCCTCATCGGGCCGGTGGCCGCCCAGCCAAACCTGGTTCTGGCGGAACTGACCGGGCCCGCGACTGATCCCACGGCCTGAGGTCATCAGCGCTTCGTGGACCTCCATGATCAGCCGGTGAGCGACCGGGTGGCCCGCCCGGATACGCTCAAAACCCAGATTGAGCGCATTGACGTAACAGGACACTTCTTGCACATCGTCCATGGGAACACCGGGCTGGCCTTCCATCTCATAGAGCATCAAGTCACTCAGGGAGGACTGGGTGCCTTCGATCTGGGAGGACATGACGGCCTCTTTGCGGACGTAGCTGTACAGAAACAGGGAGGCGTCCGGCAAAAGGGTACTGATGGCATCCAGCCGCCCCAGTGCCAGCATGGCCTGGTTGATGCGGCCTTGCAGCTTGTTGTCGACCTCCAGCGGTGGACAAGGCGGCAAGGGCGCGGGGACAAATGCCTGGCAGGGCACGCCGCCGGCGATGCTGGGGACCGTATGCCCGGTTGTGCCTCTATTCATCGAAGTATCCTGAAATTAGCGCGGTCTTTATTTTAACTTATAGAGGTAAATAAAATAACCGTCTTGGTTATTTTAACTTTGGGCTCCCTGAGGCGGCCAGATAGCGTCCCCCAGCTCTTCCAGAACGGTATCCAACTGATCATCAAGGATCTTGTCGAGGTTTTTGGCGCCACCGTATTCCGCAAAGCGATCATTGACGAACTCTCGGTCGATAATCACTTCGTGGACCAGTTGTTTGGCCAAGCGGTCCAGCCATTTACGCTGTTTGGGGTTCCATTGGTGCTGGGCATAGAGGCGCTCCATGGCCTGCTGAACCCGCTGCTCGAAGGGGATCAGGGGCTCACCCAGGGCGGCGCGGCGGATATGACCGATGATGCTGGCGGCGATGTCCCGGTTGGTCTGGTTGCGCACGGCGGTACGCAGCTTGGTTTCCGAGTAGCCTGCTTGGTCGAGAAGCAAGCGGATTTCCCGGAGCTGCTCGCGGGTCAGGTCGCGGGGTTTGTTCACCACCACGGAGAGGGCGGCGGACTGGTTGAGTTGATCCTTGATGAACTGGTTGAAGCTGTCGAGGTAATCTTCCGGGCGTTTGTGGGGGCCGTAGGTTTGGGTGCGCTCGCGGATTTCGTCGTCGTGGTCCGACAAAATGGGCTGGCGCTCGCTGCCCAGTAACGTGTTGACCTCTTCCAGCTGATCGACCAGCCCGGAGTGCCGACGAATAAAGCCAGCTGCCTGGGTCGGGCCCAGCTCTTTCAGGTGTTTGTGCAGCGATTTGGGCTCCACGCCCCAGAGCTGTTCCAGTTCGGTGAGCTTTTCTTTCACCGCCGGTTTGCTCTCGGCCCGCTTCTGCGCCTTACGCAGCACCCGCATGACTTTCTGGCTAAGCTGGCTCAACATCACATCGGCCTGGCTTTCACCCTGCTGCTCACCCGGTGCATTCAGGGCCCGCTCCAGTGTGGGCGGGTCCGTGAGCTCGCCGGCAAGCTGCTCCAGGGTGACATTGGGGTCTTTGACCAGAGGTTTCATGGTGTTGACGTCGGCCAGGGCGGCAAAGATGTCCACGGGATCAAAGATGCGAAAGACGATTTTGCCAATGTCGTCGCAGCGGCGCGTGGCGCGGCCGATCATCTGCTCGTACAGGATGCGCGAACGCACCCGGCGCAGGAACACCAGGTTGCAGATGGCGGGCACGTCAATGCCGGTGGTGAGCAGGTCCACAGTGATCGCGATGTTGGGGTTGCGCTCGTTCTTGTACTGGCGAATGAGTTGGTCGACTTTGTCGCTTTCGCCGGTAATTTTGGCCACAGCGGCCTGATTGTAACTTTCCCCGTACTCGGCCTTGAAGGCTTCATCGAGTAGGCGCTTGACCATATCGGCATGCAGGTCCGTGGCGCAGAAGATCAGCGTTTTTTCATCGCCGAAGGGCTCCAGCTCGTCTACCAGCTGTTCACAGATCACCCGGTTGAAGTTTTCGTTGATGACCCGGCGGTTGAAAGATTCGACCTCGAAATTAAGCTCGTCTTCCAGCTCGGCCGCTTCCACTTCACCGGTCTGGGTGTTGATGGCGCTGACCTGTTCGCCTTTTTCAAAGCGGATTCCCTGCTGCGTGAGCAGGGTTTCGTAGCGAATGGGAGGCTCGTAGTCGATCAGCCAGTCATCAGCCACGGCTTCCCGGTAGGAATAGGTGTATACCGGGCGTCCAAAGATGTCGCTGGTATGCTTGGCGGGGGTGGCGGTCAGCCCGATTTTGATGGCATCAAAATAGTCCAGCACCCGGCGGTAGCTGGAGAGGTACTGACCGGTATCTCGGGTGGCCAGCTCACCTTCGGTCATGTCCTGATCCAGGGTGTAGCCCCGGTGGGCTTCGTCCACGATGATGCAGTCAAACTGGTCCACCGACGGTGGGTCATCACTCATGAATACCCGTTTGACCATGGACTGTACCGTGGCCACTTGGATGCGGGTTTCAGCTTCGGCGGCCATATCGCCCAGTTCAGCGATGTTGTATATCTGGGATAGGGACTGATTTTGCTCCAACGGAGCCTCCTCGAAGGCATCCAGGGCTTGTTGGCCCAGCGTTCGACGGTCCACCAGGAACAGGATGCGGTGGAAACGCTCCGCACTCAGAAGGCGATACATAAGACCAAGAATGGTGCGGGTCTTGCCGGTGCCTGTCGCCATGGCCAGCAGTATCCGGCGGGCGTCGGCGGCCAGTGCCTCTTCGGCGGCCACGATGGCTTTTTCCTGATAGTCCCGCAGCTTCAGGTAGCCAAAGGGCTCTTTGGCGAGTTTGGCCTCGGCCTTTTCCCTGCTACGCTTTAAGCGGTCCAGCAAACCGGCGGGGGAGTGGAAGCTGGCGATGGCGCGTTTGGTATTGCTTGGCTCGCGAACATCCCGGAACCAGGTGCCGGACTGCTCGGCGAGCTGCTGGACGTAGGGCCGCCCGTTGCAGGAGTAGACGAAGGGGACCATGTAGTGACCGTCCGCCTCATCCGGCCAAGCGATGGTGCGACCTTCCAACTCCCAGGCGCCTGTCAGCGGCGGTGTTACCTTTACGCCACGGCTGTAGCGCTCCGCCTGTCCGATTTTACCAGCGACGTTCTTGTTCTCTTTCTTGGCCTCGACCACTGCGATGGGCGTGAGGCCCACAAAGAGCAAGTAGTCCGCGGGGCCATTTAGCGTGGGCCATTCGGCAATAGCCTTGTAGGCACCTTTCTCGGGGCGGGCGCCCTTCTGATAGGTAAGGTCCTGGCTGTCAGCCTCCCAACCGGCCTCTACGAGTTGCTGGTCGATCAGGATGCGAGTCAGCTCTTCACTCAGGACTATGTGCTGGCTGGCAGCATGGGTGCGCCTGGATACCTTTTGCCGCTCGGCGGACTGCGCTTGCGGGTCCTGCGCGGCGAGCTGTGCCTGCAGGTTCTGAATTTTGTCTTCGTAGTCGGACCGCTGTGCCGCCAGGGCGGCTTCATGGGCTTTGGCCTGTTCGGCGAGCACCCGGGACTCTTCGTCCATTGCCACGGCAAGGGCTTCGTATTCTTCCCGCTCTTTGCTGACCAGCTCGTTGAGTTGCTGACTGTCGCCCAGCTGTATATTCGCTTGCTGCAGGTCGTGCTTGAGCTTTTCGATGTCGTTTTGCAGCTGGCGCAACTGGCCACTGGGATCCCGGAGCGGGGTAAACGGTCCGGCGTTGAACTCCGGCCCGGGTGTCCCAAAGGATTTATGAAACCAGATGGCGAGCTCACGGGCGACCTTCAGGCCGTCCATGGCCTCCTTGTGTTTTGTCTCAAACTGGTGGGTCGCTTTGTTGCCTTCGATCCGCAGGGTATGGAACATCTCCCGTACTTGGGAATCCAAGCGCAGTTCGCGGTTAAGGCGGTAGAGGAGTTCAGATTGGCTGGTTTCTCGATCAAAATCGACGCCGGAACGGGCCGCTAGGTTCTGGGCAAGTGCTTCGCCGAGCTGGCGCAATTTGATGAGCGTGGTGTTGGGGTCACTAGAGAAGGCGCGCTCGGCAGCTGCCCCGAGTTGGACAAACAGGGCATCATGCTCGGCGAGGAAGCCGAAGTTTGTTGATTTTGTTTTGTTATCCACCGCCATAGTTAACCTCCCGTCCTTGGGGCCTCATGCGCCCAAGCTCCGCTCCCAAGCTTTGCCACTCTTACTATGGAACCCTATCACATTTGAATAAACCAAAGATTTAAATGGGTGCCAAACGCAGCAGACCCAACCCTAACGAACCGAGCAAATGCCAACGCAGCCTGAAGGTTCCTCAGTCCCTTTTGCGCTGATGTAGCCTTTCCCACTCCTCCTCCAGCGTATTATCGGGCATGGCTTCGCCCGCGCGGCGGTACCAATAGCGGGCGTTTGAGAGATCACCTTCCTCTCGGTGCAGGTAACCGTGGATTAAGCACGACAGGGTGTCGCTGTGAGCTTGCACCAGGCTGTGAGCTCTTTCCCAATCGCCAGCACGAGCCAATTCCAAAGCCTGTTCTTGATCAGTCACGGCGGCACCTCCCAAGCGTTTTTCAATGGCAGAAATCATACTTAAGACAGCGCTTTCTGGCCAATGCTCCTTCAGCCGCTCGCGCGCCAAGGCCCGCCCAGAGCCCCCCACATGGGGCGGCAAAAGATCTTACACATGAACTGGAATGAGCTTAAAAATAACAATTATCATTAGCCTTTTTTTAGCAGGAATGCTTGTTGACAGCCCCTCTCTTGTTTGATCTGCATCAAAGCAAGCAGGAAAATTTGTACTATCCTTAGAAACATACTTCATTTTAACGCTCGGATTATGGAGAGACCCATGTCGGATTCTGAGCACGCCCCTACAGCTGATACTCCCAACAGCAAGCGCCGCGAGTGGCGCATGTTCATATTTATTGTGGTGTTCCTGTTTCCCATCCTGACCGTGGCGCTCGTGGGCGCGTACGGGTTTTCTATTTGGATGTTTCAATTAATCGCCGGCCACCCCGGCGGCTAAAAAGGAGCCCGAATGTTCATTGCAGACCCCGCGCACCCCGCTCGTATCCCTACTAAGAGCTTGGGTACCGAGTGGCATGTAGCCAGTGTGGCTGTTCACACCCGCCCGGAAGCCCTTGAACAAACGGTCCAGTGGTTGACGCACCGTCCCGGCACCGAAGTTCATGCCCAGAGCCACCAAGGCAAACTCGTCGTCGTCACCGAGAGTGATAACCCCCAAGACGTTCTCGACCTGATTGACGAGGTGATTGAACAACCCGGTGTCGTCAACGCCGCTCTCGTCTACCACGAAGTTATCCCATTGGAGGAGGCCTCAGAATGAACCTCACTCGTCGTCAATTTGCCAAAGCCAATGCCGCCGCCGTCGCGGCGAGCGCTATCGGTATGAGCCTGCCGGCCGGCGCCAGCAACCTGGTCACCAACCGGGAGCTCACCACACTCAAGTGGAGCAAGGCTCCGTGTCGTTTTTGCGGTACCGGCTGTGGCGTGATGGTCGCCACGAAGGACAACCGAGTCGTCGCTACCCACGGCGACGTCAAGGCCGATGTCAATCGGGGCCTCAACTGCGTAAAAGGCTATTTTCTGTCCAAAATTCTGTACGGGCCGGACCGGTTGCATAAGCCTTTGCTGAGAATGAAGGATGGAAAGTACGATAAAAGCGGCAGCTTTCAGGAAATCTCCTGGGACCAGGCGCTGGACCTTCTCGCCGACCGATTGAAGAACGCCATTCGCGAGCACGGCCCGGAAAGTGTGGCCATGTTTGGTTCCGGCCAGTGGACGGTGTGGGAAGCCTACGCCGCCAGCAAACTCTTTAAAGGTGGGCTGCTATCCAACAACATCGACCCCAATGCCCGCCATTGCATGGCCTCGGCCGTAGGCGGCTTTATGCGCACCTTCGGCATAGACGAGCCCATGGGCTGCTATGACGATATCGAGCATGCCGACGCCTTCGTTCTGTGGGGCTCTAATATGGCGGAAATGCACCCGGTGCTCTGGAGCCGGGTAACCGACCGCAGGCTGTCCCACGACCATGTGCGCTTGGTGGCACTATCGCCCTACGAAAATCGCAGCTTTGAGCTGGCGGACTTGCCCCTGATTTTTAAACCCCATACCGACCTGATTATTCTCAATGCCATTGCGAATTACATTATCCAGAATGACAAGGTAAATCGGGATTTTGTAAACCGGTATACCCGATTCGTTAAGGGCCAAACGGATATCGGTTACGGCCTGCGGGACGAGGACCCAAGGCAGCAATCGGCCAAAGGGGCGAAGAAGGCCAACACCTGGACCGACATCACCTTTGAAGATTTTGCCGAGTTCGTCAAACCCTATACGCTGGAGCACGCCGCCGAAGAGACCGGAGTCCCCAAGCGGCGGCTAGAAGAGCTCGCCAAGCTCTACGCCGACCCGGACACCAAGGTCACTTCCTTCTGGACCATGGGCTTTAACCAGCATACTCGTGGGGTTTGGGCCAACAACATGGTCTATAACATCCACCTGCTGACCGGCAAAATCTCCGAGCCCGGCAATAGCCCCTTCTCCCTGACCGGCCAGCCTTCGGCTTGTGGCTCCGCCAGGGAAGTCGGCACCTTTGCCCACCGGCTGCCCGCGGATATGGTGGTTGGCAACCCGAAGCACCGGGCCATGGCGGAAAAAATCTGGAAGCTACCGGAAGGCACCATCCCTGCCAAAGTGGGCTTTTCGGCGGTGGAACAAAGCCGCAAGCTCAAAGATGGGGTCATCAAGGTGTACTGGACCCAAGTGTCCAACAACATTCAGGCCGGCCCCAACCTAATGCAGGAAACCCTTCCCGGGTGGCGTAACCCCGAAGCGTTCGTCGTGGTCTCGGATGTGTATCCCACCGTTTCGGCTCAGGCCGCCGACATGATTCTGCCCAGCGCCATGTGGGTTGAGAAGGAAGGGGCCTACGGTAATGCCGAGCGGCGTACACAATTTTGGCACCAACTGGTATCGCCCCCTGGCGAAGCACGCTCCGACCTGTGGCAAACCATGGCGGTTGCCCAACGAATCAAGGTCGATGAGGTTTGGCCGCAGGAGCTGTTGGCCAAGGCGCCCGAGCTCAAAGGTAAAACCCTCTTTGACGTACTCTTCGCCAACGGCCAAGTGGACCAGTACAGCAACGAAGAACGCGCGGAAGGCTACAACAACGATGAGGCCGATGCCTTCGGTTTCTACGTGCAGAAGGGCTTGTTCGAAGAGTACGCCCGTTTTGGTCGAGGCAAGGCGCATGACCTGGCGCCGTTTGATCGCTACCACCAGGAGCGCGGCCTGCGCTGGCCCGTGGTGGATGGCGAAGAAACCCTCTGGCGCTACCGGGAGGGGTATGACCCCTATGTGAAAGCCGGCAGCGGCGTGCAATTCTATGGCAAGCCCGACAACCGGGCACTGATTTTCGCGCTGCCCTATGAGCCCCCCGCCGAAGTGCCCGACGAGGAGTATCCGTTCTGGCTCAGTACCGGGCGGGTGCTTGAACATTGGCACACCGGCAGCATGACTCAGCGGGTCGAGGAGCTCAATTTGGCCGTGCCTCACGCCAAGCTCTATATGAACTTTGAAGACGCCCGTAAACAGGGTTTCCGCCGCGGCAGTGAAGTTCGAATTATCAGCCGCCGCGGGTCCATCCGTGCCCGGGTGGAAACCCGGGGCCGCATCAAGCCTCCGGAGGGCTTGGTGTATATCCCGTTCTTCGATGCAAACCGTCTGGTCAACAAGTTGACTCTTGACGCCACCGACCCGATTTCCCGGCAAACCGACTTTAAAAAGTGCGCGGTTCGCCTGGAATTGATCAGCCTAGCTTGAGGGAGGACTCTGTGATGAAACGCCTGATATTGCTCTCCTTGCTACTGACCCCGCTGATGGCCGGCAGCCAGACGGTGTCCGATGCCCCCGCTCCGGATGGCGTTCGCCCCGGAGAAACTTTGACAGTCACCGAGGAGGCTCCGCCGATTTCCAACCATCGCAACCAGCAGCGGCGGGCCACCCGTAACTATCCGGACCAACCACCGACGATTCCCCACAAAATACGGGGCTATCAGGTCGATATGAACTTCAACCAGTGTCTGACGTGCCACAGCCGTAGCGCCACCGAGACTAGCGGCGCGCCGATGGTCAGCATCACTCACTTCGTTGACCGCGAGGGGCAGACCCTGGCCGCCGTTTCACCCCGGCGGTATTTCTGCAATCAATGTCACGTGCCTCAGCACGACATTCCCCCCGTGAAGGACAGCACCTTCAAAGGGATAGACGAAGTACTGGAAGCCGCCATCCAGAGCGAAGAGTAGTGGGGAGCGAGTTATGAGGAAAACCTTCAAAGCCTACTGGCGCACCTTTAATCGCCCCGCCACTCACATCAGTCTCGGGGTGTTGGCCATGGGGGGCTTTATCGCGGGTATTATCTTTTGGGGCGGCTTTAATACGGCACTCGAATATACCAACACTGAAGAGTTTTGTATCAGTTGCCATGAGATGAAGTCGAACCCTTATGAGGAGTTGATACCCACCATTCATTACACCAACCGATCAGGCGTTCGCGCCGTGTGCTCGGATTGCCATGTGCCGCACGACTGGACCTTCAAAATCGCCCGCAAAATGGAGGCGTCCAAAGAAGTCTGGGGCTGGATTTTCGGCACCATCGATACCCCCGAAAAATATAGAAAGAAGCGACGGATGCTGGCCGAACGGGAGTGGTCCCGCCTGAAAGCCAACGACTCACTGGAGTGTCGAAACTGCCATGAGGAAGAGTCCATGGACTTTACTCAACAGTCCCCCCGTGCCCGGGAGATGCACAGCACGCTGTTGGCCAGCGGTGAGAAGACCTGCATCGACTGCCACAAGGGCATTGCTCACAAGCTACCCGACATGCGCGGCGTGGAGTCGGGCTTCCATGGCGACCTCACGCTGGACACCCGCCCCAATGACCCAGTGGCCGCTTACATCGCCGACGGGGGCGAGCGGCAAAGCGAGTAATTCGCTCTGTACCCTGCCCGCGATTTGGGGTAGCGTTTAGGTGTACCCGTAAGTATTGAGAGGTGCACTATGGCTACCCCAAGCTCCCCGCTCAAAGCCCTATTTATTGACCTCTCCGGCGTTTTATACGACGGCCAGAGCGTTGTTCCCGGCGCCACAGAGGCCATCGCGCTGGCCCGAAAGAAAGGGCTAACCCTGCGGTTTGTGACCAACACCGCCACCAAATCCCGGGACACTATTCTCGATAAGCTGGCGGGCATGGGCTTCTCCGTTCAGGCCGAAGAGCTATTCACCGCGCCGGATGCGGCCCTAACCTACCTTCAAGCCCACCACCTCAGCCCCTACGCGCTGGTGCACCCGAGCATCAAACCGCTGTTCGACGCTGAGGCCAACGACAAACCCAACTGCGTCGTACTGGGCGACGCCCGCGAGGACCTCAACTACCCCAACCTAAACCAGGCGTTTCGCCACACAATGCAATGCCGCAGGCTAATCGCCATTGGCGACAATAAATATTTCTCCGATGAGGGGCAGCTCTGCCTGGACGCGGGGCCCTTTGTCAGAGCCATCGCCTGGGCCTCTGATGTTGAACCCGTTATCATGGGAAAACCGAGCAGGGCCTTCTTCGACCAAGTGGTGGCTTCCACTGAGGCCGAACCGTATCAATGCCTGATGATTGGGGACGACGTCTTTGGTGACGTCGAGGGTGCCCTCAACACAGGCCTTCAGGCCCGCTTGGTCAAAACCGGTAAGTACCGAACCGGAGACGAGTGCAAAATCAACCCGGCAGCGAACACATTAAATTCCATAGCCGACCTGGACACGTTACTGTGAGCGATAACATTCTTCCCTTTAAACGCCCCAGCGCCAAAGAAAAACACAAAGGCAAAACACTTTGCCGGTCCGGCTTTCACAAATGGAAGGTAGTGACTGAAAAGAAGTTTGATGTCAAGCAGGGGAAACTGGTCACGGTTTACGAATGCAGCCGCTGTGGCGAGAGGAAGACGACGGCTCATTAGGCCGCCAGTCGCATATTATCTCATTACCTTTCGTCCTAGATTCTCTAATCTCATTATTAAAAAACATCCTAAAGCTGTCATAGATATCGACGCATTCAAGTCATTCATTTGCTATAGTCACTTTGACCCAAAGATCATAGAATTTTGGGTTGAATTGCGTGAATTATTTATTTCAAAAGTAAAGGAGTAGTTTATGAACCGTTTAGCAGTGGGGGTTGGGGTAATACTATCAGCCTTTTCAATGGCCGCTTTATCTCAGTCACTACCGACCTATGAAATGGAAAGTGGGGCGACGTACAGCAATTCGGGAGGCAACTATAGCGTTGACGCTAGTAGCCACTGGGAACTGTCTGGACCAATAACAGACCGCTGGGGAACCTTGAAAGAGACCTACACCTCTCCACAAGGCAACACAAGTAGAAAGCATTACGACATTTCAGTAAACAATGATGTCAAATCATTCTTTAACCAAGACAACGGTACTTATAGCTATAGCCTCGAAATTTGCACAGAATATTTGAACCAGTATGAGTCGTGCAACGACCTAGATTGGTCTACCGATGTTTATGTCAGCAATAGTACGGATCCCGACCCGGGTGGCAATAACGGCGGAACCGAATCCTGCGATAAACCGACTTTTAACATGCAAACCGGAACAGCCTATACTTCGAGTTGCGACGACTTCTACCTCAGCTACGACGTAACAACAATGTGGCCAGTAAGTGGTCCTATCGTTGAAAAATGGGGCAACATTATTCAATCGAAGTTAAATAATGACGGCTCCACAACCGTTCACAGGATTGAAGGTGTTAACGCCAACAGCGACCATCTAATTACAAATCGAAGCACTGGTACCTATATTTATTCTCTGGAACGTTGCGTACGATACTACGACGACAGTGAGAGCTGCACGAGCGCAGGCTATCAGACGTTCATAATCGTTCAATAATCTGCCGGAAATGGCCTGGCAGGCTTTTGGCTTTTTTGCTGGAAGCCTGCCAGAGATCAAAATAACCGAGAAAAGCTGGATGCTACCTTCTATTCGTACGTATCAACCCACATCTGGCCTAATAAGCACCACTCCCTCTAAAGTGGATTCCACTGTCAAGACAGATTTCCCCGCATGTTTAAGCTGCAAACCATCACTGCACGTAGCTGAACAACGCTGCCCTGTTTAGGCGGAGACGGACGCCTCCGTATCGATTAATGGCTCAGAATAGTTCTCAATGGTGCCATGGAGTTTATCAGCGATCACCGCGCCGCCCACTCTGTCAGCCTAGTTGTCCAGTTGGCGATTTCGCCTAAACCCAACCCAGAGTGGGCGGTATGAGAGCAAACATGCCACGTTATTCGGAAGAGCGCAAAGCGGCCGTGCTGAGCAAGCTGCTTCCTCCGGCCAACCGGACCGTCGTCTCGGTCTCGGCCGAGGAAGGCATAACCGAAGGGACCCTGTACAATTGGCTCAAACTCTGTCGACATCGAGGTATGCCTGTGCCGGGTCACCGCAAAACTGGAGACGACTGGTCTCCCGACGCCAAATTAGCCGTTGTGATTGAAACCGCTCCGCTGTCTGAGACCGAGCTGTCCACCTACTGCCGGGAAAAAGGCCTGCATGTGGAACAGGTCCAGCGCTGGAAAGAAGCCTGCCTGCAAGGGGCCGGTCAACAGGCGACTCAACACAAAGAGGCTCAAAAACAGCACAAGCAAAGCCGTAAAAAAATCAAACAGCTCGAGGCCTTGTACGGAACCGACCAGGACAACGAGGACAGCTGACCTCCCTGGAAGATCGTACAAGGCTGCTAGAGTACTTTGACGAGGCCGTCCGCAGTGGTGCGCCGCGGTACAAGGCCGCCGAGCTCATGGGGCTGAGTGAGCGAACGTTCAAGCGCTGGCGCGCCGAGGGCGATCAAGTGGCCGCCGACAAGCGCCCGAAAACGGCACCGGTCGCCCAACCGCACCAGTTGACCGCCGCCGAAGAGGAAGCCATCTTGATCACCTGCAACCTGAAGGAGTACCAAAGCTTGCCACCGTCACAGGTTGTGCCCGCATTAGCGGATAAGGGCATTTACATCGCCTCAGAGGCCTCGTTCTACCGGGTCCTGAAAAAGCACCGCCAACTGAATCACCGGGGGCGCACGCAGCCGAGACAGACCGTGGCGAGGCCGACAAGCTTTACCGCAACCGACCCCAACCAAGTCTACACCTGGGACATTAGCTACTGCCCGTCAGCGGTCAAAGGCCAGCACTGGTATCTATATCTGATCCTGGACCTCTACAGCCGCAAAATCGTGGCTTGGGAGGTGCATGAGAGCGAGTCGGGTGAGTACGCTAAAGCGCTGGTAGAGCGAGCTTTGATCCGCGAAGGCTGCTGGCACAACCCGCCGGTGCTGCACTCTGACAACGGTGCGCCGATGACCTCTTACACGCTCAAATCCCGGTTGGCTGAGCTGGATATGCCGATGTCTCATAGCCGGCCTCGGGTCAGTAACGACAACCCATACTTGGAGTCCCTGTTCCGGACGGTGAAATACTGTCCCAAGTGGCCCTCCAAAGGGTTCACGTCACTGGCAGCGCTGCGAGAGTGGATGCTGGCCTTCGAGCACGCGTACAACGAGCAACATCTACACAGCGGCATTAACTTCGTGACGCCGGCCAGTCGCCATCGTGGTGAAGACACGGCGCTGTTGGCCCAACGGAAAACGGTTTATGAAAGAGCCAAACGCCTGCATCCGAGGCGCTGGTCGGGACAAACCCGAAACTGGACCGCCGTTGGCGAGGTATCCCTTAACCCTGGCAGAACCCAGGAAATAGACCGCAATCGAGTAGCGGCTTAGACACACTTTTTTGGACAACTGGGTTGAAAACTACCGCGGAGACGGGCGCCTCCGTATCGATTAATGGCTCAGAATAGCTCTCAATGGCGCCATGAAGTTTATCAGTGATCACCGCGCCCCCACCGCCAATCCAGTAAACCTCTTGGGGTGTCATGTAGTCAAGCGAGTGGTGCGGGCCTCGGTGGAGGGTGGGGCAGACAAAGTGGACCGGTGCTGACAAAGCCGCTGGCTCAACCACAGGAGCCAGCGGCTGGCGGTGCTAGGCGTACACAGTGCTCCGATTCAGGCCGCGCGCATGACAAGCGTTGGCCAACGGGAGGCGCGGTGGGCGCTGTTCAATCACCGTGGTCATTGCTCGCTCCCACTGGTTCTGCCATCGAGCATTGACAAGGCTTTTTTTGAGTATAGATTCAGGTTGACACATAGGGCCCTCTTTACTGATTTTTGAAGCTACGAGCCCAAATATTCGGGCTAGCGCCTAGGGCCATATTAGTCATCACTCATGCCTCAGTATGTCCCCCTTAGTAGTGTTCAACAAAGGCATAGTAACCCGGGAGCTTTAACGGTTTACTAAATATTCGCTATAAAGAAGAGCAATATAATTTTAAAAACTCGTCATGGCGAGATAGTGCGCTAACGCTTTGGTTGACATGGGATTCAATATTACCGAGGACCGCTTTTAGCTCTCTAGCCTCCATTGTTGACACAATGGGATGATAACTTTCAGGGACAATGCCTTGCCCTAACATCACCTGCATCCAGGAGTCTAAACGAAAAAGCTCGGACTCGACTTGATATGACTTTCCCGACTCCCGAAACAGATTTATTCGATGAGCCAGTTCCTCGGGAATTTTCATTTGGCCACAATAGCGCCAAAATCGACTATCGCGACGCTCTGTGGCCTTATAATGCAAAATAATAAAGTCACGAATTCTCTCAATTTCAGTGTCTGCTTGACGGTTATACTCATTAATAACCGACTGACAAATTCCGCCGCTCGGAAAGAGTTGTAACAACCGAGTAATTGCCGTCATAGCCAAATGTATACTGGTAGACTCTAAAGGCTCAATAAATCCCGATGACAGCCCTATAGCCACACAGTTTTTATTCCAGCACTGGCGACGTCTTCCGGTTTTGAATTGAAGGAACTTAGGTTCTGTTAAAGGTTTTCCTTCAACCTCTTCCAGAAGGTGTTTGGCCGCTTCGTCGTCAGACATATAATGGGAGCAGTAGACTGACCCGTTACCAACTCTATTTTGCAATGGAATTTGCCACCGCCACCCTGCATTATGAGCCACAGACCGAGTGTATGGAGGGGGTGGTGATACTGCCTCCGTTTGTATTGCTACTGCCCTATTGCAAGGAAGCCAATGACTCCAATCTTCAAACCCTGAGTGCAGCGTCTGCTCAATCAGCAAGCCGCGAAACCCAGTACAATCAATGAAGAGGTCTCCATCCACCACATCACCTGAATCAAGAGTCAAGCGATTGATATAGCCAGTATTGACATCCTGTATAACATCTACGATTTTCCCCTCTACTCTTTTTGCTCCGGCTGCTTCAGCTCTTTTCTGCAAAAACTGTGCGTACAACCCCGCATCAAGGTGAAAAGCGTAATTAAGGGGCGCCCCCTCTTTAGCAGAACATCGCCCTTCCAATGCCGCTTTGTATTCAACGCAGTAATCACCGAAGTCCTTAGCGATCCCCAGCTCTCGTCCTCTTAACCAAAAGTGGATAAATTCGGTAATAAGAGTGTCCTTACCGGTCGTTCCGAAAGAATGAAAATATTTGTCCCCCAGCTCTTTCCAGCTTTCAAACTGTATACCCAATTTGAACGTGGCATTCGTCGCCCTCATAAACTCCCTCTCATCGATACGCAGCAACCGATGAAACGTTTTCATGGGAGGAATAGTCGCCTCTCCCACACCGACAGTGCCAATATCGGAAGACTCGACGAGCGTAAGCTCAATGGAGTCTCCTAACTGCTGCTTGAGAGCGGCGGCAGCCAACCACCCGGAGGTGCCACCTCCTGCCACGACCACCTTCATTTTGGTTTTTGGATTAGACTGCATAATAGCTACCGGTTTAATGAGTTAATGAGCAGCGCTCGTAACTTTCTGGCACTTGTAGCATCAACTTTTTCAAGAAGGCCTCTGGCCTTTTCAGGCAGTTGTGCACTGGCCTTCTCGTGACCCTCAAAAATATAGTAGTCAAATAAACACTTCCAAGCGTCTCTCTCATGCTTTGGCTTATCACGGATCCCCAGCATCGCCATATAAAGCGCATTCATCCCCGAGGTCATATACTTGGCGGCGTCCGTCCACCAATAGTTGATCAGCAAATTAAAAGGCTCTAAGCCTTCCACATGGTGCCACCACATGCTCGGTAAATATAAAGCATCTCCCGGATCAAGCTCCGCATACTGCGCGTTATTCAGAGCCTCCCTGAAGCCTGGAAATCTGTTGAAATCCGGGTCTTTAAAATCAACAAGGCTAATCACCTGCCCGCCAGGGGTAGGCTCGAGTGGGCCAGGGTACAGGTTGTTGACTTGATCAGGAGGAAACAAAGTAAAACGACGACGGCCTGCAACACAGCACGCTATATTTTCTAGTGCATCGTAATGGCAACTTGCCGTTGTCGCATTTCCAATCCAAATACTGACTGTTTCATCGCTTACTTCCTCTGACTCAGCTCTGGGAAGAGCTAACGAGTTTTCAACATCCATTCCGGGAAAATGAGTTTTGATGACATTCGACGCAATATAGTATCCAAAAGGATGGGAAGCCCCTATTTGCTCATATATTGCGTCAAGCGTGTCATCCACACGCCCCCTGTAACTTTCATAATCCAACCGCGTATAATCATCATTGTAAAAGAGGCGCCCCTTTCTATCTGGGTGTAATTTACATACGATAGTAGGCCGACCATTATAAAAGTGCTTCAGATAGGCCACACCTGAAGCGTTTGACTGACCAGCGGCTTTCACAATGGGCCAATCATTAACCAAGCCTTTTAAAACAACAGGAGCTTTTCCTAGCTCCAGCTCTTCCGGAACTTCGCCAGGCGTATGGCATTCTATAACACTGACATTTTCCACAGAATCACCATTATCTAAGTGAGCTACAACAGTTCCTTGATTAACTTTCCCTTAACTGTGAGTTCTTAATATTAATCAACTTTCGAACATTCGAAAGAGAAGCTAATATAAAATAAGCAGCCTGCAAAAAACCGCTCTTGTTCAAATCTTCTAACGCCTCGCCCTTCAACGCTGAAAGCGCTTCAGTATTAATGGTGTAGAACCCGGATATTTTATGACGGTCACCGTTATCCAAATCAATATTGATTGTGACGTCATCCAGCAGCGAGTATTTAACATAGGCATCAAACATAGGCTTGTTCAGATGCATACCATCTCTAATAAGGTTCAGTGTTGAGGAGATCTGCTCCAAGTAAGCGCTATTGCCACCATGCTCTAAAAACAGAGGCAAACCCTCTTCCTTTGAGACCTTGGGACTTTCCATATCGATATTTACCATCGCCCCTTTTTCCTGCCCCGTGTCGCCAGACGGACGGGGAACACCTATTGAAAAAGGTCCCCTTGCTATAGCAGCCGGAATATAGTTCCCATTCCAGCCGGGATTTTTTTGACGTTTGGGATCCGGCTTACTCAGAAACAAGTTCTCATTTTTTTGAATACCAAAAAGCGCTACAGCCTGATAAAGGCCTGACTCTGCCTCTTTGCGAATTAGAATAGGGTATTCTTTCTGCACTTCAGCGAATTCAGTAATAAAAGTTATAGTGCTTGCGACATTATCCCCAAGGTCTTCCGAAAAATACGGTTTTATTTTGACATCTTGATGGCTGATGTTATCCAGAGTCTCGAAACGAGCCATAATTAATTCCTTACTGCAATTTATTTTTATAGAGCGTTAAAATTTAGTGGAAACGGTGCTGTGAGCCACTTTATGATTTTTACCATACCACAAAAAAAAGGACCGCGAAATCGCGGTCCTTTTTTAGCTTACAACCTACGTGAGGCTTTAGAAGCTGTATCGAGCGCCCACCGCATAGCGTGGACCCAAGTCTTCCAGATACCAAAGCATATTCTCATTGCGAGCATGCTCACGGTTATCTTCGCCGGTCAAGTTAATGCCTTCAAAAAAGACCTGGACATCGTCGGTAACGTCGTACGAAACATTAAGATCCAGCTGCTGGTAGGTCTCAATGTAACCGGGGTTATTACCTGCTTTGTAGTTGGTGCGATTGAGGTACTTGTCGCGCCAGTTGTAAGCCAAACGAGCTTGGACGCCGTAGTCCTCATACATCAAAACTACGTTAGCCGTATCGCTCAAGCCAAGCAACGCGAATTGTTCCTCGTCCGGGTTCGCCAAATCGTCGTGCTTCACATCACCATTCACATAGGTGTAGTTAGCCTGAGCACCGAAACCGCTGTCACCGAAGAAGTGTTGCACCGCAAACTCAGCACCATACACTTTGGCCTCACGATTGTTGACCGGTACGCTAGTGCGGAACTGCATCAACGGATCCTCCGAGTTGGGGGCGATGTCACATTCCTCGCCACAACCCTCGCCTAAAGCCTGAGCCTGACCCGGTGTACCATCGTATTCACTGGCTCCGCCAGGGAAACGATCAGGGTTCTCCAGAATAACCATCATGGTATAGAGCGTCGAGTCGTCGATCGGCTCATCCAGATCGTTAAGTGCATCCATCGCTTCAAAGGCTCGCGGACCGGCAGTCTGATTCCGCACACCAAAGTGGTTACTAGTGGTCTGTCCCGTGCCCACAAAGTTGATTACACGCTTTTCAAAGATACCTGCCGACGCATAGCTGGCGTCGTCATAGTACCATTCCAGCGAGAGATCGAAGTTGGTTGACTCAAGCGGCGCCAAGCTGGGGTTCGCACCATCAGCCGTGGGAACAGCACCATTAAGCGTTGACCCGCCAATGCCGAGGTTACCGACCGAAGCGGACAGATCGCCAAAAGACGGGCGCGCGATGGTTTTGCTGGTGGAGAAGCGACCAACCAGATCCTCTGTCAAGTTGATGCGGAAGTCCAGGTTCGGCAGCAGGTTGTCGTAGCCACCCTCAGCAGAAAAAGGAACGCTCTCGGACGCCGTTTGGGCGAAGAAATCGTCTTCCGAGACCCAGAGGAAAGAACTGGTCGGCGTAACACGCGAAGTCGAGGTCACGTCAGTGGTCTCGTAACGCAAGCCAAACAAGAGGTTGGTGTCCATATCACCGAGCGACCCGTCCAGGCTAACCTGGAAGTAACCCGCCATAGTTTCTTCGTCAATGGTGTCATTCACATTGAGCGTGTTACGACCATCATTCTGAATGCCGATGTAGGGGTCTTGGTCGGCGTACTGTGGAGCATCCACCAAGTGTTTCGCCAGCTCATACGCATTGGCACGGAACCCAACGTGTGGAGAATTACCCGTATTAAAATCGTCAAACTCACCCGTTACATCGAATGGTTCGATCATGCCTTCGGGGAACTCGCCTGGGTTATCAACACCCCAGCCGCCCAGCACCTGGTTTTGCGAACCATTGTACTGTTTGGTATTGGAGCTCATGTCGCGCATTTCCAAACCGAAATCAAAACGACCGTTGTCAAACTCCCAAGCGCCGTCAAGTTTGACCTGGGTAATATCGTTTGTCTGCTCGGCGGACCAGTTACGCAGCACCGAAGAACTAACATCGCCCGCGTCTAATTCACCATTACAATTGGTTACGAATTCTTTGTCGGGATTGTTATCCGCGTGGGTGCAGTCGTTCAACTCATGGGTATAAGTCGGCAAGTCCCCACTGTAGTCCAGCGTTTTGGCGCGCTTGACGGGGGCGCCGAGACCAACAGAAATTGAGCCGGTATAACCCGGACCGTTAGGCAGACTTTCCATGGAGGAGTCGTGGACATCAAGCGCCAGACTTAAGCTGTCGTTTACTTGATACTCAACGTTGAAACCAAAGGAGTCCAGCGTGTTCTCCTGGTTACGGAACTGCTGTTCGTACCCCTGATCACGGATACCTGTGCCATCGCTGCCACGATAGTCCTCAGCGATAAAGATGGGTGTTGCTACATCAGCGTCATTGAACTCGACACGCTCAAGAAAAGTACCGTTCTGCACCCAATTAGTCACCTCGCCCCGCTCCTCTTGGATGGTTTGCTGAGCGAAGGTGTAATCCACAGTACCGGTAATGGCATCGGTAGGGGCGAACTGAAGGGTCAGCTGAGCGTTTGTGCGCTCGCGTTGAGTATCCGAAAAGGCATAACGAATATCGTTAGGACGGGTATACAGCTGTCCTACTTCCGGCTCATTGACAAATACCGGATCGTCAAAATCACGGTTGTAGAGGTTGTCGATGCCCCACTCACCCATGTGCCACTCGTTGACTGTGGCACCGGTATAACCTGAGTGGCGCTCTTGATAGCTCGCACTCAGCGAGACACCAAAAGTGTCTGAGTCGTCAGTCCAGCTCATCAGGCCTGACAATTCCGGCGTTACGTCATCGCCAGTACGATTAGTCGTATCGTGCAGAGCTTTCGCACCAATAGAAGCTCGAAGGCCTGGATTATCGAGCGGACGGTTGGTTTTGATATTAACGGTGGCGCCAATGCCGCCCGTCGCAATATCCGCCTTACCTGTTTTGTAGACCTCTACGCCACTAACAGCTTCCGCAGCCAGATTGGAGAAGTCGAATGCACGGGTATTACCACCGCGAGTCGTACCGTCAGCGCCGGAGGAACCGCCATACGCGATGGCACCAGGCATTGTACGACCGTTCAAGGTGATCATATTGTTGGCTGGGCCAAAACCGCGCACGGTAATCTCCGACCCTTCACCGTTAGTGCGCTTAATCGACACACCGGTAATCCGCTGCAGGGATTCGGCCAAGTTACTATCGGGGAACTTACCGATGTCTTCGGCGGAGATGGCGTCAACTACGCCGTCGGAATCGCGTTTGATATCCATCGCCCGCTCCAGCGAGCTGCGGATACCGGTGACAACCACTTCTTCCAGCACCGGCTCACCTTGCTGCGCAAAGGCGCCGCCGCTGAAACCGGCGAGGGCCGAGGACGCTACAACAGAAGCGATCAGGCGCTTTTGGAAATACTTTCTATTGGGATTCATGGAACTCTCCTTAAATGAGACCAGGTTATTATTGTCGGTACTCGGGGTACCGCAAGTCATTTATCAGCAATCCGAAAATAGCTGTTGTACGGTGTTCTAGTTGATTATTACCGTTCTCAGAGCCCAAAAGGGGTCTCCTTACTGTTTTTATTTAGATCCTGTCGGCTATTCGTCACGCTCCCACACGCCGAAGGCCGACCACTGAAGCTCTTCATAACGGTGTCAGTTTTTTCGGGCAATAAGCTACCGTTCACTTTTCAGAATTAACCCCGCCACAAATCATTCGGATGAGAAATTTGCCGCCAAGATAAGCTAAAAAGCATTACTTTTGCCGCCTAAATCCACATAAAAGCACGTGTGACTATAAAGGTTAGTCGCCGAGACTATTACACTCGACCCTACGCCTTGTCAATAAGCGATAGTTAGAAATACCATCTAATATATAACCAAATATACCAACATATGCCAGTAAGAGCGTAGACGGCCACACGCCGTTATGCAATACAAATAGAGGCGACTACCCACATCAAATGAAATACTATAATCAGACAATTTAGAGCTGCCAGCCCTTAAGAACCGTTTCATTGGCAAGGGCTTCCTTCATACCGGTACAATGACGCCATAAGAGCCAAACGGTAGCCCCCTCCGGGCGAGGAAGTAATTAATGTCCATCAAACCCCGGCCCCGCAAGCACCTCTGGGTGTGGTTTCTCTGGGTCGCCCTTTTTTATAGTGTCTGGCTGTTTCTTCTTCAAGCCGAGGGCGCCTGGGCGAGTGCCCAGGAACACTGGCCCATTGCGCTGGCCATGGCCATTGGCAGTTACGCGGCCGGCTCCACGCCGATGGGCGGCGGCACGGTAGGGTTTCCCGTACTGGTGCTGTTCTTCGATCTGCCCGCTAGCTTGGGGCGCGACTTTAGCTTTGCCGTCCAGTCCATCGGCATGGTCAGTGCCGGCATCTTTATTCTTGCCCGTCGCCAGCCTTTGGCTTGGCCGCTGCTAAAAGGCGCGATGCTAGGCGCCCTCATCGGTACCCCTATCGGCATTGTGTGGTTTGCGCCCCTGATTCCGGACTTGTGGATCAAGCTCACCTTTGCGGTACTCTGGGGAAGCTTTGGTGTTCTGCACCTATACCGGCTAAATGAAATTGCCGGGCACACGGGAATGACCGATTTCGATGAACACTGGGACCACAAAGTCGGTTTTTTCCTTGGCCTGACCTCGGGGGCCATTGCCGTCTCGGTGACCGGGGTGGGGATCGATATGGTCATCTACGCCGCGTTGGTGCTTCTGTGCCGTGCCGACCTGAAGATTGCGATTCCGACTTCCGTGCTCATTATGGCGTTTGCCTCGTTGTGTGGCGTGGTGGTCAAGTCGCTCCTGGGAAGCTGGCAGCCAGGCGTGTACGAAAACTGGCTGGCCGCGGCGCCGGTGGTGATATTGGGCGCGCCGCTAGGTGTTTTCATTGTCGAGCTAATTGGGCGGCGCCCCACGCTCCTGGTGGTAGCAATTTTGTGCGTGGGGCAATTTGTCTGGACTTGCTACGCCGAGCGCGCCACCTTGGGATTCGCAGGAGTCGCCCTCGCACTGACCGCGCTGATGCTTTGCCTGCTGGGCTTTGAAAAATTAAGAACCTGGGGCGCCGTTTTAGTCAGGGACGTGGAGGCGGCCAAACGGGCGCATCCCAACCTGACGGCACCCGAGACCAACTCGCCCAACCCCAAGACTCCCATTACCGAGACCGCTGACTCCTCAGCGCCGGGGGCTTAAGCGGCTATATAAACGCTCGCAGCATCCCTGGCTACCCTAGTGGGCTGCGCGGCTAGATGCTGCCACGCCCAGCCCGCTAAACCCACTCCCCAGAACCCGTTCCCCAAATTCCCATTGCTCGTGTTGGCACGTTCCTCGCTACACGTTCCTTGCTAAGCGTATTCATACGAGCGGAGGCGCGAGCCCGAGTACCACCCTATCTCCGTGCTCAAATCGCTCGAGCGACCTCTCTCGATTCTCTACTGAGCGAGGATCGGTTAATCATGTTTGAACTAGGAGATGTATTATGAAAAAACACGAACTGGTAGAAACCGCCGTACTCGCCAAGCAGGCCAAAGGCCTAAGCTGGGAAAAAATCGCCGCGCAAATCGATATGTCCCCAGTATGGACCACGTCGGTTTGCCTGGGGATGAACTCCGCCCCGGAACCCCAGGCCGAAGCCCTGTGCAAGCTACTCGAACTACCCGAGGGGGCCAAGGAAGCCTTGATGGCCTTTCCCTGCAAGAGCTGGGAGCCCGCCGTCCCTCAGGACCCACTGATTTACCGGCTGTATGAAGTGGTCGGCGTGTACGGGAGCACGATGAAGGAACTGATTCACGAAAAATTCGGGGACGGCATTATGAGCGCGATCGACTTCACCATGGACATCGACAAAGAAGAAAACCCAAAGGGCGACCGGGTGGTGATTACCATGAATGGAAAGTTCCTTCCTTATAAGCACTGGTAAGCCGATCAACAAAGGCATAGCAAATCAATTTGTTATCGCTCGTCAAGGACGACGTAAGTTCTTCCCACCAGTAAAAGCACACGCCGTCTTACCTTTTCGAGCACCTTCTCCCTTCACGCGCCTTCCCCTTTTTGTTTCATCTTCGAGCATAACCGAACGATAAATGGCCGAATATATGGCAAAACACTCATTCGGAGTGTGTTCCATTTTAAAGCAATGCCAGATTTGCAACCCCATTTCAGTGCAAGAATGCCCCAACAATCGCTTGAAGAGGGGAAATAAAAATTTTGGTACGTTTTTTCCACCATTGGCACAGAGTTTGAATAGTTCATGGTGTGCACACGGAAAGATAACTTCCGAATTTTGCGATCGCAATTCGAGCCATGGTCACGCTGACTTCAGGGCACAAGAACCGAGCCGGAGCGCGTTGACTGAACCAAGCCTGTTATACGCCAGGAGTACCCTATGCACGTTTTAATTCACGCTCTATGCTCGGGCGGTCGATCTTTGTTGGGTCGAGCCGCCGCAGCTACCGCCGCTAGCAAACGCTTTGCCACGGCGGCCCTAATGATTGCGGCCAGTCAGCACACCGCAGCGGTTGGCCTCCCAGAAAAAGAAGACCTGAAGTTCGGGTTTATCAAACTCACCGATATGGCACCACTGGCCATCGCGCTTGAGAAAGGCTATTTCGAGGAGGAGGGCCTGTTCGTCGAACTTGAGGCTCAGGCCAATTGGAAGGTGCTTCTGGATCGGGTTATTACCGGCGAGCTGGACGGCGCCCATATGCTGGCGGGCCAGCCCCTGGCCGCCACCATTGGCTACGGCACAAAGGCAGACATTATTACGCCTTTCTCCATGGACCTGAACGGCAACGGCATCACCGTTTCCAACGAGGTTTGGAAAGCCATGGAGAAACACATTCCCAAGCGCGAGGATGGAATGCCGGAGCACCCGATTCATGCCGATGCGTTAAAGCCGGTTATCAAAAAACTCAACGAGAAAAGTGAACAGTTTAAAATGGGCATGGTCTTTCCGGTGTCCACACACAACTACGAACTGCGCTACTGGCTCGCCGCCGGCGGCATTCATCCGGGCTACTATGCCCCGCACAAGGGCGACACCTCCGGCCAGCTTCAGGCAGAAGCGCTGCTGAGTGTCACCCCCCCGCCACAAATGCCCTCAACGCTCGAAGCAGGTACCATTCACGGCTATTGCGTGGGAGAGCCCTGGAATCAGCAGGCCGTCTTCAAGGGTATTGGCGTACCGGTAATCACCGATTACGAAATCTGGAAAAACAATCCGGAAAAAGTCTTCGGCATTACCAAAGAGTTTGCCGAGAAATATCCCAACACCACCGTGCGCCTGACCAAAGCCCTGATTCGCGCCGCCAAGTGGCTCGACGCCGATAACAACGCCAACCGGCCCGAAGCCGTGAAAATTCTATCGCAACCTTACTACGTCGGCGCGGACGAAGAGGTGATTGCCAACTCCATGACCGGCACATTCGAATACGAGAAGGGCGACACGCGGTCGGTGCCGGACTTCAATGTATTCTTTCGCTATAACGCCACTTACCCCTATTATTCCGATGCCATCTGGTATTTAACCCAAATGCGGCGCTGGGGTCAGATCAGCGAGCACAAACCCGATGAATGGTACTTCGATACCGCCGAGCAGGTTTACCGCCCAGACATCTACGAGAAGGCCGCCAAGGCGTTAATCGAAGACGGTTACGCCGATTCCGATGAGTTCCCCGACTTTGCCAGCGAATCCGGTTTCAAGCCGCCGCAAACCGAATTTCTCGACGAGATGACCTACGACGGCCGCAAGCCCAACGCCTATCTCGACAAGCTGGACATCGGGCTGAAGGCGGACGAAACACTGTAGTGACCCGGCGTAGCACCAGCGCTTGGCGACGCTTCGGCGTCGCCCCTCGGTCACCGTAAGCTCTTGCTGGGCAAACCCAGCGTTATAGGAGAAGCCACCATGAACCCCGCCACCATCGTTAAACACAAGCTGAACTGGGACCTGGAAGGATTCCAAATCGGCCGAATCGTCCGGGCCGTGACCATCCCCCTCGTTGGCCTTGTTCTGTTTTTGGGCCTCTGGCACTGGGGAGCCGGACAGGTAGACACCTCATTGGGTACCTTCCCGGGCCCCCAGGACGTGTATGAACAATGGAACAACCTGGCGGACGAGCACCAGGCAGAAAACGCCCGAGCCGCCGCTTTCTACGAGCGGCAGGAGAAACGCCACGAGCGCAAGCTCGCTCAGAACCCCAACGCCGAACTGCGCTTTCGTGAGTACAACCGTCGCCCCACTTTCTTCGACCAAATCTGGACGAGTTTGGGCACGGTCATGACCGGGTTTTTCCTGGCCACGGCAATCGCGATCCCATTGGGTATCGTCATCGGCTTAAGCAATACCGCCTACCGGGCACTGAACCCCATCATTCAGATTCTGAAGCCGGTTTCGCCACTGGCATGGCTGCCCTTGGTGACCATGGTCGTAAGCGCGGTGTACGTAACTGATGACCCAATGTTCGCCAAATCCTTTGTAACCTCGGTAGTAACCGTCGCCCTTTGCAGCATTTGGCCAACCATGGTCAACACCGCCGTGGGTACCGCCAGTGTCAACAGCGATTTGCAGAACGTCAGCCGGGTACTGCGCCTGAACTGACTGAGCCATGTAAAAACCATTGTTTTACCGTCCGCCATACCCATGATGTTTACGGGGCTACGCCTCTCTTTGGGTATCGCTTGGATGGTATTGATTGCCGCCGAGATGCTCGCGCAAAATCCTGGGTTGGGGAAGTTTGTCTGGGACGAGTTTCAGAACGGCTCCTCCGACTCTCTGGGTCGCATCTGCGTGGCGGTATTAATGATTGGTTTTATTGGCTTCCTTCTCGATCGAGCCCTGCTATTCCTGCAGAGCTGGATCAATTGGGACAGATCCGCCGTGGTTCGCTAAGCACCCACCGAATTGAGAGAAGGAGTAGACAATGTCACAAACCCACCTCGAACTCACCCAAGTGGGGATTGAATTTCCCACCCCCAAAGGCCCCTTTTGCGCGCTGAACGACGTCAACCTAAAAATCGGTAAAGGCGAATTCGTCTCACTGATTGGCCACTCTGGCTGCGGCAAATCCACCGTACTGAATATCATTGCCGGGCTCTACCAAGCGACGGCTGGCGGCGTGGTGCTTAACGGCAAGGAGGTGGACCAGCCCGGGCCCGAGCGCGCCGTGGTGTTTCAGAACCACTCGCTGTTACCCTGGCTCACCGCCTACCAAAATGTCGAGCTGGCCGTTAAACAAGTGTTCAAACGCACCAAAAGCCGCGCTGAAATGCGCGAGTGGATCGAACATAACTTGGCGCTGGTGCAAATGACCCACGCCATGCACAAAAAGCCCCAGGAAATTTCCGGCGGTATGAAGCAGCGCGTGGGCATTGCCCGGGCGCTGGCCATGGAGCCTCAAGTACTGCTGATGGATGAGCCCTTTGGGGCTTTGGACGCGTTAACCCGCGCCCATTTGCAGGACTCGCTGATGGACATCCAAAACGAGCTGGGCAATACCGTGATCATGATCACCCACGATGTGGACGAAGCCGTGCTGCTCTCGGACCGCATCGTCATGATGACCAACGGGCCGGCCGCCACTATCGGCGAAATCCTACCCGTTAACCTGGCCCGCCCCCGGGAGCGCCTGGAGCTGGTGGACAGCCGCGAGTACAACGAGTGCCGCAGCGCCGTGCTACGCTTTCTGTACGAAAAACAGAAGAAGGTCGAGTCCATCGACGCGAAACGAAAGCCCCGTAAATCCTGGGCCCAAAAGCTTAAAATTACCGGCTAAACAGGCGGGGTTCCGCCCCGCCTCAAAATACATTCTTTGACTGTTTGATCCATTGTTACGGAGACATTTAGCATGACCCAAACCCTTCGCCCCCTCGCGGCTTGTATCGCTCTGACAACGCTATCGGCCGCACCCGCGCTGGCGGCGGATAGCCTGACCGAGGCGCTTGAAAACAGCGAAACCAAACTGCATTTACGCACCCGCTTTGAAGATGTCGACCAGGACGGCGTGGAATCCTCCAGCGCGCTGACTCAGAAAACGCGACTGACGTTTCAGTCCGGCACCTTCAACAATATGAGTTTCCTGCTGGAAATGGACGACACCACGGCCCTCACTGATGTGGACTACAACGACGGCACTGGCATCAATACCGACACCGCAGTGATCGCCGATCCGGAAGGCACTGAGGTCAACCAGGTCTATGTCAATTATCAAATGGGGGGCACCAAAGCTCGCTACGGACGCCAGCGTATCCTGCTGGACAACCAGCGCTTTGTGGGCGGGGTCGGATGGCGTCAAAACGAACAAACGTTCGACGCCTTATCACTGACCAACAAAAGCCTGGAAAACATCGACCTCTTTTATGCCTATGTTCACAACGTTAACCGTATTTTCGGGGAAGGCTCGCCCGCCGGTGACCACAACCACGAAACCCATCTGCTCAACGCCAGCTTCAGCGGCCTCGGTGCCGGCAAGCTGGTGGGCTACGGTTACCTGATTGAAAACAAAACGGCGCAGGTTTTCTCCAGTGATACCTTTGGGCTGCGCTGGGAAGGCAAACTGAGCGAAAGCCTGGGCTATAACCTCGAGTACGCCAGCCAGACCGATGCGGGCGACAACCCAATGGACTACTCCGCCGATTATATGTTGGCCGAAGGCGTCGCCGGCGTTCAGAAATTCAAGTTCAAGCTGGGCTACGAAGTGCTGGGCTCGGACGATGGCAACGCTGCCTTCACCACCTCCCTGGCGACGCTGCATGCCTTTCAGGGCTGGACCGATAAGTTTCTCGGCACCCCCGCCACCGGGGTTGAAGACCTCTACGTCAGTGCCGGCCACCCCGTGGGCCCGGTGAACCTGACGGTGGTCTACCACAGCCTCAGCGCCAACGAAGGCGATATGGACTACGGCAACGAACTGGGCTTGGTGGCCGGCACCAAGGTTGGCCCCGTGGGGCTAACCTTCAAGTACGCCGACTACAGCGCCGATGACTACGCCACCGATACCCGTAAACTGTGGCTGATGGCGGCCATGACGTTCTAAGCTAGTGCCGATCCTCTGGTCCGAGCTCCTCGCCAATCAAACCGATCACCGTGCCGACCCCATTGGCACGGAGTCGGTCGAGGAGCCGGGCCAAATCCTCCACCCGCTCCGGGTCGAGGCGCCCCTCCTCATCCGGCACCAACCGGCCTTTCTGAATCATCCGGCGAACAAAGTCCTCGCTACTGTTGAGGCGTTCCGCTGCCGCTTTTTGGGTTATGCCTTGGGTCACTCGCCACCTCATCGGGGAATACCGTTGTTTGCACTTTTCTGACCATGAAGCCAGGCAAAAGCTGTGTCATAATGCCTTTTTTTAGCGTCAAAGTCCTGTTTGTGCCCTTGCTCCCGCAGGCCGCACCCTAAAACGAAGAGCACCCCATGACCAGCAAAGGCATTCTCTACACCGTCTCCGCCCCCTCGGGCGCCGGTAAAACCAGCCTGGTAAACGCCCTGGTAGAGTCGAACCCCGAAGTCTGTGTGTCCGTCTCCCATACCACCCGTCCCATGCGGCCCGGAGAAGTTGACGGAGTCAACTATCACTTTGTGGACCACGCCCGCTTTGAGGCGATGCTTGAGGAGGGCGCCTTTCTCGAACACGCCCAAGTGTTTAACAACCTCTACGGCACCTCCCGCCATTGGGTGGAGCAAACGCTGACCCAAGGCATGGACGTGATTCTCGAAATCGACTGGCAGGGCGCCCGGCAAGTACGCAAGCTGCTGCCCGATACCGTCAGCCTGTTCATTTTACCCCCGTCACTGGCCGCTCTGCGCCAGCGCCTGACCGGCCGCGGGCAGGACCGGAGCGAGGTCATTGAAGCCCGCATGAACGAGGCCATCAGCGAAATTTCCCACTACCGGGAAACGGATTACCTGATCGTCAATGACGACTTCACCACCGCCCTGGCTCAATTTCAGGCATTGATTACCAGCCAGCACCTCAGGCGCGACCGGCAAGAGCAGGTCTACGACGCCATGCTGCGGGAACTATTGGCCTAAATACCGCTCTAGAACTGACGCTGGGCGCGCGAATTGTGTACAATACTTGGTTCGATTTCCCCGCGACGGGACGGCCCTGGCTTGAAAGCCGGCCGGCCCGCCGCCAGATTAACACTGTGAGCATGTAACTCTATGGCACGTATTACTGTTGAAGATTGTCTGGACCACGTTGATAACCGCTTCGAACTGGTTATGGTCAGCGCCAAACGCGCCCGCCAGATCGCCGTGGGCGGCAAGGACCCCATGGTCCCGGAAGAGAACGACAAGCCCACCGTGATCGCCCTGCGCGAGATTGAAGAAGGGCTGATCGATGCCAGCGTGCTGCTGGAAGCGGACGAGCCGGTGCGCCACGAAGCACCCTCGCAAGAACATATTCAGGAGACCGAGGCGCAACCCGGCCACGAGTAAGCTCCTCGCCTGACAGCCCCGGCCGGGTCCGCACCCGGCCCCATTTGGAGGACGGCCTTGCAAACGATCGAAGCCTTGAGTCACAGGCTTTCATCTTATCTCGAGTACAGCCAAATCAATTTGGTGAAGCGGGCCTACTTTTACGCGGAACAAGCCCATGACGGGCAAAACCGTCGCAGCGGCGAAGCCTACATTACCCACCCCCTCGCGGTCGCCGATATTCTCGCCAGCATGCATATGGACCATCAAAGCCTGATGGCGGCCATGCTGCACGATGTGATTGAAGACACCGCCATCAGCAAAAAAGCCATCTCCAAGCAGTTCGGCCCCACGGTCGCGGAGCTGGTGGATGGGGTGAGCAAGCTGACCCAGATCGAGTTCGAATCCCACGCCGAAAAGCAGGCGGAGAACTTCCAGAAAATGGCACTGGCCATGGCCAATGACCTGCGGGTTATTCTGGTGAAGCTCGCCGACCGGCTGCACAACATGCGTACTCTGGGAGCCATGCCGCCCCACAAGAAGCGACGCATCGCCAAGGAAACCCTGGAAATCTACGCCCCCATCGCCCACCGCCTGGGCATGAACGACATGCGCCTCGAATTCGAGGACCGGGGCTTCTACGCCATGCACCCGCTGCGGGCCAGCCGGCTGCACGCGGCCTTGAAAACGGCCCGGGGGAACCGCAAGGAGCTGGTGGAGCAAATCCAAACCGCCATCGAAAAGCGCCTGGACCGGGAAAACCTCACCGCCCTGGTCATCGGCCGGGAAAAGCACCTGTACAGCATCTACGAGAAGATGCGACAGAAGAAAAAGTACTTCAAGGAGATCATGGATGTTTACGCCTTCCGCATTATTGTGGACAGCGTGGACACCTGCTACCGCGTGCTGGGCGTGGTACACAACCAGTACAAACCGGTGGCGGGCGAATTCAAGGACTATATCGCCATCCCCAAAGCCAATGGCTACCAGTCTCTGCATACGGTGTTGCTGGGCATGCACGGGGTGCCTATCGAAGTCCAGATTCGCACCAAGGAAATGGACGAAATGGCCAACAACGGCATTGCCGCCCACTTTCTCTACAAGAACAGCGGGGCGGATGAAAGCATCAGCCACAACCGCGCGCGCCAGTGGGTGCAGGGCCTGCTGGAAATGCAGCGCCGGGCGGGCGACTCGCTGGAATTCATTGAAAACGTGAAAATCGACCTCTTCCCCGACGAGGTCTACGTTTTCACCCCCAAAGGCGAAATCGTGGAGCTGCCCCACGGCGCCACTCCCATCGATTTTGCCTACGCCGTCCATACCGACATTGGCCACAACTGTGTGGCCTGCCGGGTCAATGGTCGGCTCGCGCCGCTGTCCCAGCCGCTGCAAAGCGGGCAGAAGGTCAGCATCATTACCTCCCAGGGGGCCCAGCCCAACCCGAACTGGCTCAACTTCGCCATTTCGGGTAAAGCTCGTAGCGCCATCCGGCACTTCCTCAAACACCAGCGCCATCACCAGTCGGTGGCGTTGGGCAAGCGACTGCTCAGCCGTGCCCTGAGTGAGGTGGGCTTGCAACTGAGCAAGCTGACCGAAGAGCAGCAACGCCAGCTCCTGATCGCCACTCAGATGAACTCCATGGAAGAGCTGCTGGAAGATATCGGGCTCGGCAACCGCGTGGCCCAAGCGGTCGCCAAGCTGTTACAGCCCGACGCCGAGGTGAACCCGCCCAGCGGCAGCATCTACTCGCCCCTGACCATCGATTCATCCGAAGGTATGATGATCACCTTCGCTCGCTGCTGCCGCCCTATCCCCGGGGACCCGATCATCGGCCATATCAGCTCGGGCAAAGGCTTGGTCGTGCATCAAGACACCTGCCGCAACATTACCGAGCTGCGCCACAAGCCCGAGAAAATTAGCTACGTGAACTGGGCGCCGACCGTCTCGGGAGAGTTCCTGGTGGATGTGCGGGTGGAAGTGGAATCCGAGCGGGGCATCATCGCCACTCTTGCCACCCGGGTGACCGAACAGGGCGGAAGCATTGAGCACATCAAGGTCAACGAGCGCGATGCCCACAACAGCGTTATCAACCTGTGCATCGGGGTGCATAACCGCGTGCACCTGGCCAATATCATGCGCCGGGCCCGCAACCTGAGTTTTGTGCTGCGGATTAACCGCGCCAAGAACTAACCTCCTTTTGTTTACACCTTGCTCCCAGGCCCCGGGATCACGCTTTCATTTCACCAAACCCAGCGGCAACGAACTGGCGCGCAGCTCCGTCGCCGGCTGAGCACTACCCTTCGTTCGTTTTGTAGTGGTGTGGGGGAAGCGCCCGCAGGCGCTCCGCCGCCTGCTCGGGGGTCAGGTCGCGCTGGGCTTCGGCCAGCATTTCGTAGCCCACCATAAACTTGCGTACCGTGGCCGAGCGCAGCAGGGGCGGGAAAAACTGAGCGTGGAGGGTCCATTCAGGGTGGGCTTCACCATCAAAAGGCGCGCCGTGCCAACCCATGGAGTAGGGGAAAGAGACCTGAAACAGATTGTCGTAGCGCGCGGTGATCTGGCGCAAGATGTCGGCGAGGCTCGCGCTTTGGGCCTCGCTCAACGCCGGCAGGCGGGCCACGGTAAAGCGGGGTAGAAGCAGCGTTTCAAAGGGCCAGGCAGCCCAGTAGGGCACCACCACCAGCCAATCCTCGTTCTGGCAGACTACCCGCTCACCGGCCCTGAGCTCGCGGGCGACATAATCTTCCAGCAAGGCGCTGCCTTCGCGCTGGCGATACTCGGTAAGGTGTTCGGCTTTGCGTTGGGCCAGGGTCGGCAGTTGCGTCTGGGCCCAAATCTGACCGTGCGGGTGGGGGTTGGAGCAGCCCATCACGGCACCTTTGTTCTCAAAGACTTGAACCCATTGGTAAGTTTGCCCCAACTCCGCGCTCTGCTCCCGCCAACAGCGCACAACGGCTTCCACCTCTGACTGAGACAGTTCCGGCAACGTCTTGCTATGGTCCGGCGAGAAACAGATCACCCGGCTACAGCCTTGCTCGGCGGCCATGCGGAACAAAGGGTCGTTGTTCTCTGTGGTCGGCGTATCCGCCTGCAAGGCCGCGAAGTCATTACCAAACACGAAGGTGGACACGTAGCGGGGGTTTTTCTCCCCATTGACGCGGGTGTTGCCCGGGCACAGGTAACAGCCGGGGTCGTAGGGGGCCCGCGGTGCCTGATCCGGCGTTTCGGATTGCCCTTGCCAGGGGCGCTTGGCGCGGTGGGGCGAAACCAACACCCAGTCGCCGGTCAACGGATTGAAGCGGCGGTGCGGGTGCTCGGTTGGGTCAAACGGGGCGGTCATGGTCGGCGTTCCTCTGGCAATCCAACGTCAGCGTGATCGACAGACGCCAGCTTATCCAAGAGTGAGCACGGATTCCATAATAAATATGATTTATAGTTTATTGGGCGGTTGATCGCTCCAAGCGCCAGGCCAGCCCAAAGAAGACGAGCCCCGCAACGGCGGTAGCCGCTCCGACATAACCGGTGACGCTCCAGCCCAGCCCGGCGGAAATTGCCAAGCCACCCAGCATGGGTCCAATGGCGTTGGCGGTGTTGAACGCCGCATGGTGGGAGGCGGCGGCCAGAGTCTGTGCTCCCACGGCCACGTCCATCAGATGGGTCTGCAGTGGTGGGGACACCGCCGCCACCGTGCCCACCAGGAAGGTCATCAACAAGATGCTCCACAACTCCTGGGTCGCCGAGGGAAAAATCAAGTAGACCGCTAGGCTCCAGAGCAGGGCACCACCCACGGCCTTGAACCGGAACTTATCGAACAGCCAGCCGCCGACTATATTCCCCAGAAAACCCCCAGCCCCAAAGGTGGCCATGGCAATGGGGATCCAGCCTTTTTCCACCTCCGTGACATAGAGCAACGTAGGCGCCAGATAGCTGAACACACAGAAAACCCCGGCAAAACCCGTGGCACCAATCATCAGGGCCAGCCAGACCTGAGGCCGGCCAAAGGCCTTCAACTCCGCCATGGGCCTGTTGCGCGGCTGCTGGCGATCCAGCGGGAGGTAGATCACGATAAGCACGACGGTAAGCAGGGAAATGACCGACACCATCCCGAAGGCGTAGCGCCAGCTGATGGACTGCCCCAGCCAAGTCGCCAAGGGGTTGCCGATAAGCACGGCCAGGGTCAGGCCAATCATCACACGGCTGACCGCTTTGCCCCGGTCACTGGGCGGAGCCAGGCTCGCCACCACCAGGGCCGCCACCCCGAAATAGGTACCGTGAGGCAAGCCGGCAATAAAGCGGTAGGCCAGCAGGGATTCGTAACTGGGGGCCAGGGCACTGGCAATATTGGCCAGCGTATAGAAACCCATCAACCCAATCAGCAAATGCCGCCGGAACAGCCGGGCCCCAAAGACCGCCAGCAGGGGTGCACCCACCACGACTCCCAGCGCATAGGCACTGATGACGTGGCCCACCTGGGGCTCGCTGACGCCCAATCCCTCGGCGATACCCGGCATCAACCCCATGGTAGCGAACTCACCGGTGCCGATACCGAAGCCGCCCACCGCCAGGGCGATTTCAATAAGCCACATTTGGGCTTTGGTGAGTGTAGGGCTGGCGGCGGGGGTGGGGGCTGTCATTCACGGGTCCAAAGTTGGGCAAAAACCCGCCCGGGTCACGCTGAAGGGCCAGCGGACAAGGCGAGCTTTTGTTGTTAGGGAAAAGCGGTTTAGGGTGGTAGGTACCACAAAGGCGAGCATTGTACAGGATTCGTCTAAATACCGCTCCACGCTAGTAGCCCATGCGGCTGGCTCCGGGCGGGGTGGTTCCTCTATACTTAACGGTTTTCTCCTTAACCCAACGATGCAAGGACTCCCTTATGACCAATCGCGCCGTGATTCACAGCAAGCAGGCGCCGGACGCCATCGGCACCTATTCCCAGGCGGTCAAAGTGGACAACACCGTTTACCTGTCAGGTCAGATTCCCCTGAACCCAGAGACCATGACGCTGGTGGAGGGCGGCTTCGAAGCCCAGGCGGAACAGGTGTTTAAGAACCTCTCGGCGGTGTGTGAAGCCGCCAACGGCAGCCTGAACCATATCGTCAAGCTGAACCTTTACCTGACTGATTTGGATAATTTTGCGGTGGTGAATGAAGTCATGACCCGCTATTTCCGGGAGCCTTTCCCAGCGCGCGCGGCGGTAGGCATCAGCCAACTGCCCAAGGGCGCGTTGTTTGAGGCCGAAGGGGTAATGGTGCTCTAGCGGTCGCGGGCACTACTTCACCGAGAGCGTATCGAGCAACTGCAAGAGCGCGGCGCGCCTTTCGGGGCCCAATGTCGGCCACACCGCCCGCAGTATGGACAGCTCCTCCTCCAGAGCGGCCTCACCAGAGGCCGGCTCCACTCGGTACACACCTCGTCGGTCACGAATGGCCGGCGCCTCCTCAATTTGCTCCGCACCCTGAAAGAACCACGCCAATGGGGTGTTCAGGCAGCTGGCCATTCGGTAAAGCTGCACCGCCGCCAACTTATTCTCACCGTTTTCGTAGCGGGAAATCTGCTGCTGGGTGAGCCCCACCGCCTCGGCCAGCATGGCCGCACTAATGCCTTGTTGCTGTCGGAGCTTGCGCAGCCGGGCTCCCAAGTGGCGGTCGAGTTCGTGGACGAGCGGTTTCGGCATACCAATGGATTCTCTTTGGCGGGTTTATCATCATACTTTACACGCTTGACGGGTATGCTAGCGAACCGCTATGATTCTGGCATCAACACTAATAGTGTAATTTTCCATTTTGTACACGAATCATTGCGTTTCTTGCCAATTCTCGTCCACGGCTACGTTGTCGTTGCGCTCGAGGGTCGATAGCGGTAACCGCAATGATCGGGCTAACGGAGGAGTCGCCGTGTCGGACATCATTCAAAGCAATCGCCTGGCAGGAAATGGCAGCGTCGGACTGGAACTGCTGGATTTCGATGACGACCTGGCGGAACTCAGCGACCGCTGCGCCTTTTTGTGTGACGCGGTGGTCTCCATTCTTCAGCGCAGTGACTGCATCGACCCAGCCACTCTCGGCGGTATCCATTCCTATTCAGAATACCTCAAGCAGCATATTGGTCAGATGCGCAATCACCTGAGCAGCGTTCGCTCACGCGTGCCGATCGAGCGGCAGGAGCGGCACTAACCCTTCTAGGGCCCCCGCTTGTCCTGTAACGGACCTAGGCCCCGGCTTAGTGGGTCTTGATCCGAGGAGCGGGGCCGTATATTCAAAAAAAATCTGCCCCTTGGCATCCAAAAATCTACCCACCCCCCTGGGTGACTTTATATACTGCTACCGCGAACGGAGTCGACCAAGGAGAGGACTCCATTTGCACCCACTTTTACTCTCCACCAGCGGTATAAGGAGCGTCAATGCCCTTTCGGATTCTATCGTCGACAACACTTTTGACCGGTTTGTTGATCGCCTTTTGCGGTTCGGCCTCCAACGCGACCGCCACTTCCCTTATTGAACTTAGTGAACAGCCACAACCCGAACAAGACGCTCGCCCAGGCGCGGCTCGCCCTTTGTCGTTAACGCAGCTGGAGCGAACGCTGAAAGCCCGTGGCATCCACCTTGATAGCGAGAACAGTTCCTTCACCACTGCGGCCCCCACGCTCACCCCTCGAATTGTGGGCGGTGAACGCACGCCCGAGGGGGAGCGCACCTATCAGGTCTCCCTACAAGACGTGGAAGACGGGCACTTTTGCGGTGGCGCGGTAATCGATCCTGAATGGGTACTCACCGCAGCCCACTGCGTTCAAGGGTCATTCGATGTGTTTCTCAATAGCACCGAACTGTGGGGGGAGGGCGGTTTCTGGATTCCCGTGGAGCAGGTCATTGTCCACCCCGACTTTGACCCATCCACCCTCAACCACGACGTAGCCTTGGTGCGCCTCGCTGAACCCGCCCCCAAAACAATTGAGCCATTGGCGCTGGCCTCACCCGACATTTTGGCCGCTACTCGGCCCGGCGAACGGGCGCGTGTCTCGGGCTGGGGGGCGCTCAACAACCTGGGAGATTACCCCACCCACTTGCGACAAGTGGAGGTGCCCCTGGTCGATGACGCTGTGTGCCAGGAGGCCTACGAGGAGTTGTACGGACCGGAGGCGGTGACCGACAGCATGCTGTGTGCCGGCTTCAGAGAGGGCGGTAAGGACTCCTGTTTTGGCGATAGCGGCGGGCCCCTAACCCTGACCGTGGACGGACAGGACTACAGCATCGGCGTCGTCAGTTGGGGGCACGATCAGTGCGCTCTGCCAGGCTACTATGGCGTCTACGCCCGCACCGATGCCCACCGGGACTGGATTGAAGAGGCAATGGATTCACCGCGGCCCGAGGTCGCCGAACTGGAGAAGGACACCCCCATACGCGGGCTTTCCGGTGATATTACCGAACGCCTTCGGTTCCACTTCCACGTGCCCGAGACCGCCGCCTACATGCGGGTGGCCATCAATGGCGGCACGGGGGATGCGGACCTTCGAGTGCACTATGGCGAATACCCGAACAGCTTAAACGAGGCGTGTTACCCGGCGGTGGCCGACAACGATGAAGAGTGCACCTTCAACGATGCCATGGCCGGCACTTACACGGTGATTGTTGAGGGCTTTACCAGCTTCGACGACGTCACTTTGCGAGGCGACTACACCCTGGAAGCGCTGGAAAACCATCAGACGGTCAACGGCCTCTCCCTGGCTGAAAACACCGAATTGACCATGCACCTGGATGTAGAGGAGCGTGTTTCCAACCTGCAATTCCAGTTTTCCGCCGAATCCGGCGATCCGGACTTGTACGTTCGCCGGGCAGAGGTGCCCACCGAAGACGAGTACGACTGCCGCTCCCAAGGGGGAGAGGGTGAGGTGGAAACCTGCCTGTTTGAGGTGGCCGAACCCGGCCGCTACCACGTGCTGGTGCGCACCTATAGCGACATTTCGAACGGACAGCTGTCGGTCAGTTACGAGCCCTACCAGGTGGCACCGCCCCCGGCGTCGTGCGAACACAAGGTACTCATGCAGTTCGGGGAAATCTTCCTTGGCCAAGTAACGGTTCACAACCAAAGTGAAGAGCCGATGGAGGACTGGGCTGTCGGCTGGGAGTACCCCGAAGACACGGATATTTACGCCGCCGACGCGCTCATGGTGGGCCACAACCCCTACCGCTGGGCCGAGCGCTCCCTGGGCGCCGGCGAACGCGCCCGGGTTCGTTTTATGGGCCGCAGTGCCACGAAAAACTTAACAAACCCTTCGGTCACTGGTGAAATCTGCCAGTAGAGTGGCCGCGATGCCGGGGCTCAGTCCCCGGTAAGCGCGTTGGCCCCACGCAGCATGGCGTGGACCAGTTCCTCCGCGTCGAATTTGGTCAGGGCTTCGTTGGCCCCCACCTGATGGGCATAACTGACGCTCATTTCACTGTTCAGTGACGTGTGCAGAATAATGTAAGTGTGTTTGAGCGCTTTGTTGTCCCGCACGCTGAAGGCCAGTTCGTAGCCGTCGAGCCCCGGCATTTCAATGTCGCTTACCAGAATATCGATGGCATTGTGGTCCTTCGCCGCCTCGCGCATACGTTCCAGAGCCTTCCCCCCGTTCGTTAATACCTGGTAGGGGATGGCCACACTGTCGAGGGCGTCCTGTAACTGTTTGCGCGCGACGTGGGAGTCATCCACCAACAGGATATTCAGGTGCCTGAGCTGCTCCCGCTGCGGGTCGGTCAACACCGCCCGTCGTCGGTCCGGGGGGTCTGGATAGATTTGAGAGAACAGCAGTTCCAGGTCTATGAGCTGGATCGCTTGATCATCGACCATGCACAACCCGGTGACAAAGGCCCGTTTGCCCAACATCTCCGGCGGGGGTTTGACCGATTTCCAGTCGGCATCGACGATTCGATCGATACTCCGGACCAGGAAGCCAATATCCTTGCGCTGGCAGTCGGTAATGATAATTGACCCCCGCTGCATTTCCTCCTCGGTCAGCGGCTTGTAACCCACGGCCGCGGCCATATCGATGACCGGAATGGTGGTGCCACGCACCGTTGTCGCTCCGAGAACGGCGGGGTGGTCCTGCAGAAGCCGATTCAGCCGGGTATAGGGAATGATTTCACGCACCTTGAGCGTTCCCATGGCGAAGCTCTGGGTGGGCGTCAATTTAAACAGCAACAGCTTTTGGGTGTGCTGGGCCTTACCGTTCATGGGGTCTCTCACACATTGGGTTGCTTCTTTCACTTTGCACTAGGCTATATCGGCCAAAAGGGCAAAAACCCAAGGGGTTTCTAATCGGACTAGGCAGGTTTAGCGGGCAGCGGCTCGGCGAACGTTTCCATTACGTAGTCTACCCGAGACTCTGGGGTTTTGTGCTGGCGGAGTTTGAGCGTTTCAAGCTCGCGCAGCCGGGGCACCAGCCCCAGCCCATTGGCCACCTGAATGGCCAGCCCCGGGCGGGCGTTGAGCTCCAACAGCTGCGGCCCCCGGCTTTTGTCGAGCACGATATCCGTGCCGATGTAGCCCAGGCCTGTCATCTCGTAACAGCGAGAGGCGAGAACCAGCATATCCCGCCATCCCGGGACTTTAATTTCATTCAGGGGTTTCTTGGTATCCGGGTGCAAACTCACGCCCAAGCCAAACTGCACCGCTTTCAGGCAGCGGCCGGTGGCGATGTCCAAGCCGACGCCCACCGCCCCCTGGTGCAGGTTGGCTTTGCCGTCGGAGGCGTGGGTCGCCAAGCGCAACATGGCCATCACCGGGTAGCCCTTGAACACCACAATGCGTATGTCCGGCACGCCTTCGTGGGAATAACCATCAAAGATATCGTCGAACTCAATGAGATCTTCGACAATCACCACGTCCGGCTTGCCCCCCAGTGAATAAAGCCCCGCGAGGGTATTGGACATATGGCGCCGGATTTCCTCGATGCCGATCTCCGCGCCGGAAGCCTTTATGAAGTTCTCGCCGTGGCGACCGGTGATCACCAGGATGCCTTTGCCGCCAGAGCCCTTGGCCGGTTTGATGGCAAAGCCGTCCAGGTCATACAGCTGCTGTTCGATATGGCTGATGGCGTGTTGCTCAGAGACCACCAGCCGCAAGGCTGGCGTCGCCAAGCCATATTCTTCGGTTAGCAGCTTGGTTTTCAGCTTGTTATCCACCAGTGGATACATTTGCCGGGTATTGTAGCGGCCGATGAAATCCCGGTTGCGGGCATTCATCCCCAGAATGCCCAGTTTTTTGAGCCGCCAGGGGCTGATCCACTTCATGGTTTGCGCTCCTTCGAGGCGGCCTCCTGCTCAAGGGCCATGGCCCTAAACCGCCGCAGCTCGGACAGCTTGTAGCCGGTGTACTGCCCCATCACCATAATCAGGGCCAAAATCACCAGGTTGAGTTCGGGGAAATTGAAGCTCAGATGGTTGGCGATGGGCAGGCGCATCAACAAGTAAGCCATGACCGCCACCAGCAGGCTGCCGCCGCCCTGAATGACCACCTCTCTGGGCCCTTCTTCCTCCCAGAGAATGGACATACGCTCGATCGTCCAGGCGATGATAATCATGGGGAAGAAGGTGATGGTCATGCCGGCGCTGAACCCCAGCTGATAGCCCACCAGGCTCAACATGGATATCAGGAAAATCACGAGCACCACCAGCGTCGCGATGCGGGCCACCAGCAGCAGATTCAAGTGTGAGAGGTAGCTGCGCAGCATCAGGCCAAGGGAGACCACCACGATAAAACTGATCAGGCCCGGGAACAGTGAGGTCTGCAAAAACGCCAGGGAAATCAACACCGGCATAAAGGTACCGGAGGTTTTGAGGCCAACGATGATGCGCATAAACACCACCACCAACGCCCCCAAAGGCAGCAGGAAAAGCATCTTGAACATGCTTTGCTCTTCAATGGGGAGTTGTTGAACGCCGAGCAACGCAAAGGCACTGTTGCTGAATTGGGCCACCGCCAGCTCCTCGGCCGGGACGGTCTGTCGAATCATCGAGAAGCTGACACCGGAATTGCTTCCCCCCACCACATCAATCAGCGATTCCCCGCCCCGATGCCAGAGCAGCAAATGATCGGGGACGCCCTGCTCGCCGGTCTCCGGGTTAAACAGCACCCATTCTTCGCCGTTATAGGCCTCCACCATGGGTGTGAGGGTCTGGCGCCGTCGGGCATCTTCCAGGAACAGGCCCATAACCTGCCGCGCGGGAATCGTAGCCTGATTCAGTAGCCGCTCCAGTAACTGCGAGCGGCTGCCCACCGCCTCCAATAACATGGAAGCGTTTTGATCCGCCGAGGGCCTATTCAGGCGTTTGATCAGCTCACGGGTGAGGCTTTCCGGCGTACTGGAGGTGGACAGGGCTTGAGCCAGCATCTGACTGGCCGCCGTCTCCTGGGGCTCTTCCCAGTACACCGAGCGCGCGGAAGGGGAGGACGCACCGGAATCGGCAGGCGCCTCCTTGGATTCGGGCACGCCTCCAATCAACTGCACCTTGTAGTACAGCGTTTGAGCGCCGACGGCCTGTCGTTTGGACCACTCTCCCCGACGGTCGCCATCCTGTTCAATGATGGAAAAGCCGTAGCCGGGGGAGGTGGCATGTTCGGTGTGAATCCGAAAACCGGGGGGGTTATCGGGTAAATCAAGGCTGACCAACACCTCATCGCCCATCGCCCGAAAGTCCACCCGCGCCTCAACCAACCAGACCGGACGCCGCTCGCCCGGGAAGAAGGGCAGCTCCATTTCCACATGCCGGGCCCAGGCGGTCGCCAAGCCCGTGATTACCAGGCCGGCCACAATCAGGTAAAAGGGAACACGGGACTGGGTCATTCCTCAGTGTCCACCCGTTTGCCGTTCTGGCTCGGTAATGTTTTTGCGGGCCACATCCACCAGCATTAAGTCGCGCAGTACGTTGCGTCCAACCACGAGCGGAAAGTCCTGCTTTTTGCGATCGATAAGCACTAGTTCCGCCATTTGCGTGAGAGACCCGATGGTAATGCGCATTTCCACCACCGGGCGGCGCGTCCCTTCTTCTGAAGAAGCCCGGGAGGTGCGCAAACGCGGGCGCTCCACCTCGATCGTCTCCTCGGAGTCGGGGTCAGCAATATAGAAGCGGACCCACTCTTCACCGTTGCGCTCAAAAAACGCAATGTCCCGAGCGTCTAACTGAGACAAAGCGGCGCCGGTATCCACGCGTGCCGGCACAATGATGTCCAGGTCCGTGATCAGTACGGGTTCGGCCGCGCCCACCACTGTTTTGTCCAGCGCGATATTGGCCGTTGCCCCCCGGGCGACGGACGCCGGACGACACTCCGGAGCGGCCCCCTCATTCAGCCCCCGGCGCGCCTCTTCCATAAAGCCACGCAAGGCGGTATCGCCCTGTTGCTGCAACTCCACGGCCTGCTGCAGCAAGCTCAGGGCCTCGGAGAGCTGCTCCTGTTGCCGGGCAATGGTTTCCTTTTGCGTTTGCTGCGCCAACAGACATTGTTCTGCCGTGCTGACATCCGACTTTTTCACCAGCGCGTAGTTGGAACTGCAGGCGCTCAAAAACGACACCACAGCAATCGGCAGCAGAGATTTCCACAAGCAGTGATTCATGGTTCTCTTCCTAGATTTGACAGAATCCGCCTAGTGTAACGTAGCGCGCCAGGACAGCGGTGGATACTCATAAATTTCATGGTTTAAATGTGCCAAATTCGAAGGCCAGAGCGCGCGGAGGTTATGATTTAACGTCCGCGCGGCGAAAGCGCCGGTACTCCCACTGATACTGCGTGGGCGCTCGCAAGACACAGCTTTCCACGCTGGCGTTGAGCCCAGTCACCGATTCGGTTACCGCTTCGGAATAAATACGCTCATCCGCCGGCAGCACGACCATTTTGAACCCCCCGGGGACTCGCTGGGCAAACACACTGACCACACGACAGCCCGTGCGCTGAATCAAACTGTGGACCAGCGTCATGGTGAGCGCGGGCCGACCAAAAAAGGGCGCCACTTCACCGCCGTTGCCCGGCTCTGGGACCTGATCGGGGAGGATGCCCACAATTTCGCCGCGTTTGAGAGCCCTGAGCAGTTGACTGACACCACGCCGGTTAGTGGGTGCCATATCGATATTATCTTTACTGCGCCCGGCCAGAATCAACTGGTCCAACGCGGCCTGGCGGGGCGGCTGATAAAGCGCCGTCAACCGGGCGTAACTGGCCAAAAAGGGGGCCACCACTTCCCAGTTGCCAAGGTGTGGCGCCAGTACCAACACGCCGGTCCCCGACGCGAGCGCCTCTTTAATGGCCTCGTCACCTTCAACGGCCACAATATGCCGCTGCAGCCACTCCCAGGAGCGAGCCCACACCGCCGCCGCTTCGGCCACGGTTTTTCCGGTCTCGGTAAGGCTCTGGCGAACCAGGCGCTCGCGCGCCCGAGCCGTCAAGTCGGGGCGGAAGGTCTCCAGGTTCTCTCGGGTGATCCGGGCCGAGCGGCCACTACTTAACCACATCAGCCAACCGGTAAAGCCGCCAATGCCCCGACCCACCGATAACGGCAGCCGGCCGAGCCCTTTTAACAACCACAGCGCTAGCCTTTCTTTCATGAACCATTCAACGTTTTATAAAAAGGGGAAACTGCGCGCAGTTTACGGGAAAAAACGGCCCAACTGAACGAAAAGACCGGATATCACCCCCTCGGCCGTACCAATCACCCCCCAACTACCGCTATAATCGCCGGTTTTATGCACTTCCGGGTGCAGCCAATTTCTCGACCTCATGCTCGGAGGCAGCTTACCCGTGACCGACAGTCAGAACGCCGATAAACCCGATATCGGGACCTTTCAGGGCCTGATCCTGGCCCTGCAGTCCTACTGGGCCCGCCAGGGCTGTGTGATCCTACAACCGCTGGATATGGAAGTGGGCGCCGGCACCTTTCACCCGGCCACCTTCCTGCGCGCCATTGGCCCGGAAACTTGGAACGCCGCCTACGTTCAGCCCTGCCGCCGGCCCACCGACGGCCGCTACGGGGAGAACCCCAACCGGCTGCAGCACTACTATCAGTTCCAGGTCGCCCTGAAGCCCAACCCGAGCGACATTCAGGAGCTCTACCTGGGCTCGCTGCGCGAGCTGGGGATTGACCCGGCGGTCCACGACATCCGCTTTGTGGAAGACAACTGGGAATCGCCCACGCTCGGCGCCTGGGGGCTGGGCTGGGAGGTCTGGCTCAACGGCATGGAAGTCACTCAGTTCACCTATTTCCAGCAAGTGGGCGGCCTGGAGTGCTACCCGGTCACCGGAGAAATCACCTACGGCCTGGAGCGGATTGCCATGTACCTCCAAGGGGTCGATTCCATTTTCGACCTGGTATGGACGGTGAACCCGAGCGGGGACAAAGTCACTTACGGCGATGTGTTCCATCAGAACGAAGTGGAAATGTCCCACTACAACTTTGAGCAAGCCGACACCGAGTTTCTGTTTCACAGTTTCGATGTGTGCGAGCGCGAGAGCGAACGGTTGATCGAACAGAACCTGCCGCTGCCCGCCTACGAAATGGTGATGAAAGCCTCCCACGCGTTTAACCTGTTGGATGCCCGCCACGCCATTTCCGTCACCGAGCGCCAGCGTTTTATTCTGCGCGTGCGCAGCCTGGCCCGCGCGGTGGCGAAAGCCTACTTTGAGGCGCGCAAGTCGCTCGGCTTTCCGCTGGCCCCCGAAGCCTTGCGCAACGAACTGCTGGCCGCGGAGGGAGAGGAATCATGAGTGCCGATTTTCTATTTGAGCTGGGCACCGAAGAGCTGCCCCCGAAAGCCCTGAAAACCCTAATGAACGCCCTGCGCGACGGCATCCAGCAGGGGCTAAAAACCCAGGACCTGGAGCACACCAGCTTGGACGCCTACGCCAGCCCCCGCCGCCTGGCGGTACTGGTGAAAGACCTGGCCGAACAGACGCCGGTAAAGGAGGTGGTCACTTGGGGGCCGCCCACCAAAATCGCCTTTGACGGGGACGGCAACCCCACCAAGGCCGCCGAAGCCTTCGCCCGAAAGAACAACCTCAACGTGGCCGAGCTGACCACGGAGAACGACGGCAAGGCCGACAAACTGGTCGCCCGAGCCAGCGCCGGCGGCCAGCCCGTGATGGAGCTGCTCGGTGACATCGTCAACGACGCGCTGGCCAAGTTGCCCATTGCCAAGCGGATGCGCTGGGGCGCCAGCCGTACTGAATTTGTCCGGCCCGCCCACTGGCTGGTCATGCTCTACGGCGACGAAATTGTGGACGCCGAAGTGCTGGGCCTGCGCGCCAACCGGTGCACCTACGGGCACCGCTTTCACTACAACCACGAGCTGGACCTGTTCAGCGCCAGCGAGTATCTGGAGAAGCTCGCCACCACCGGTTACGTCATGGCCGACATGGCCGCCCGGCGCGAGCTGATTCGCGAACAAGTGGAAGCCGAAGCGAAGAAGGTGGCCGGGCTGGCGGTGATCGACGAGGACCTGCTAGATGAAGTCACCGCCTTGGTGGAGTGGCCGGTAGCGCTGCTGGGTAACTTTGAAAAGCGGTTTCTCAATGTGCCCGCCGAGGCGTTGATCGCCTCCATGAAAGAGCACCAGAAATATTTTCACTTGGTTGATGGCAGCGGTAAGCTTCTGCCCCATTTCATCACCGTGGCCAATATCGAAAGTAAAGACCCGGCCCAGGTCATTGACGGCAACGAGCGGGTGATTCGCCCGCGGCTGGCCGATGCGGCCTTCTTTTTCGATACCGACCTCAAGCACACCCTGGAAAGCCGCCGCGAGGCACTCAAGCCCATTGTCTTCCAGAAGCAATTGGGCAGTGTGTTTGAAAAAACCGAGCGCATTGCCGCCCTGGCCAAAACCATTGCCGGCGATCTCAACGCCGACCAGGCCCTGGCCGAGCGCGCCGGACAGTTATGTAAGTCCGACCTGGTCACCGAAATGGTGCTGGAGTTCGACAATATGCAGGGCATTGCGGGCTACTACTACGCGCGCAATGACGGCGAAAAAACGGACGTGGCCCGGGCGATGATGGAGCAATACCTGCCCAAGTTCGCCGGCGACGCCCTGCCCGAGACCACCACCGGGGCCATTATCGCCCTGGCGGACCGGCTGGATACCATCAGCGGTATTTTCGGCATCGGCCAGCAACCCACCGGTTCGAAAGACCCCTTCGCCCTTCGCCGCGCCAGCCTCGGTGTGCTGCGCCTTTTAGTGGAAAAAGAGCTGGATCTGGACCTGCGCCAACTGCTGGAACAAGCCGTGGCGCAACACACCGGCCTGACCGATACCGACGGGCTGGTGGATCGCATTTTGAATTATATGCTGGAGCGTTTCCGTGCCTGGTATGAGGACGCCGATATTCCCGTGGAAGTGTTCCAGGCGGTTAACGCCCGAGGCGTAACCTGCCCGCTGGATATCGACCTGCGGGTGAAAGCGGTCTACGAGTTCTACCAGTTGCCTCAGGCCCAGGCCCTGGCCGCCGCCAACAAGCGGGTGGCCAATATCCTGAGCAAGTCCGGCGCTCCGGAGGCGTCACTGGATGAAACCTTGCTGCAGGAAGAAGCCGAGCTGGCCCTGGCCAACGCCGTCTCGACCAAAGCCCAAGAGGTGGCACCGCTGTTCAAGGAGCGCCAATACACCCGCGCTCTGACCACTTTGGCGGACCTACAGGAACCGGTGGACCGCTTTTTCGACCAGGTCATGGTCATGACCGACGATGAAAAGCTGCGCACCAACCGGCTCGCACTCCTGCAACAGTTGGGCGATCTGTTTTTGGCCGTGGCCGACATTTCCCTGCTGGCTCCGACCAAATCATGAAGCTGATCATTCTCGACCGGGACGGCGTCATCAATGAAGACGCCGGTGACTACATCAAATCCGCCGATGAATGCGAGCCCATTCCCGGCAGCATCGAAGCCATTGCCCGACTGAGTCGGGCCGGCTTTACGCTGGTGGTGGCCACCAATCAATCCGGCCTGGCCCGGGGTCTGTTTGACCTGGAAGACCTGGAAGCCATGCACGCCAAGCTTACCGGCCTGGTAGAGCAGCACGGCGGCAAGCTGGAGGCGATTTTTTATTGCCCGCACCACCCGGACGAAGGCTGCAAATGCCGCAAGCCGAATACCGGAATGCTGGATGCCATCGAGGCGGAGTTCAACACCTCTGTTCAGGACGCCTGTTTCGTAGGCGATCGCCTAAAGGACTTGCAGGCCGGTTTAACCAAAGGCTGCCGGCTGGTTCTGGTGCGCTCCGGTCGTGGGCGCATTACCGAGGCGGCACTTGAGTCCGAACTCAGCCCTGAGGAGTGCGCCCGCATTACTGTATTCGATGATCTGCAGGCAGTGGCGGACCATGAGCTGGCCGCCGATGCCGAAACTCACCGCGAGGAATAGTCTTCACCGTGTTGTATAAAGCCTTTCTCTATGTCCGCACGACGATTTTTGATATCGGCTACTACGGATCGGGCGTCATCTTCGGAGCCTTCAGCACACTGATTTGGCCCTTTCTTCCCTACCACTGGCGTTACCGGTTGATCAATCAGTGGAACCGCTTTGTGATGTTCTGGTTGTGGCTGTGCTGCAATATACGCATTGACGTCCAGGGGGAGGTCCGCAAGGATTTACAGCCTTACGTGGTGATGTCAAAACACCAGGGCGTGTGGGAAACGCTGTTTTTACAGCTGTTTTTTCAGCCCATTTCCACCATTCTCAAGAAGGAGCTATTGCGTATTCCGTTTTTCGGTTGGGGCTTGGCGGCCATGAAACCCATTGCCATTGACCGGCGCAATAAAACCCAGGCTTTGCGGGATGTCAAAACCAAGAGCATCGCAGCGCTTGAGGAGGGCAACAATGTGTTGATCTTCCCCGAGGGCACCCGCACGGCGCCGGGCACGTCCGGCACCTATGCTCGCAGCGGGGCGGACATCGCCTGCGCCACTGGCCGCCCGATCATTCCGATCGCGCACAACGGGGCGGAATGCTGGCCGCACAAGGATTATCTCAAGCACCCGGGGACGATCACGATGGTTATTGGGGCGCCGATTTACAGTGAGGGCAAGGATCGCAAGCAGCTGACGGAGGAGGTAAGGGAGTGGATCGAGTCGACGGTGAAGACGCTTCCGGTCGGCCGCAAAGATGGTAAACGTCCTTGGCTTGAAGAAACCCCCGAATAAACATTCTGCACGAACAAAACGTGCTGTGGAAAGCATGTATAAAAAAAGGCCGGCATAGTGCCGGCCCAAAACGCGAGGGGACTCGCTAACTGGTTATGTTACTGGCAGGGCACCTTGCCCAGGCTCAGTACATAATAAATATCACCGGCCAGCGGCGAAGTGAACGGCAGCTCACCGTGCTTACCCGCCGTGGCACTGACATAATCCACCAGATCCTGACCGGCATCCAGGCGGAAGTCACTAATGGTCGACTGCGACGCGCCGGAATAATCCTGAGCCAGATTGCCCACACTGCCCGAGGCATCGGTCAGCGGCGTTTGCGTGCTGGCGTTCAGTTCACAGGCGCCATCGGCAAACCATAGGTAAACGCCCTCGGCGCGGTAATTACCGCCGTCCACATCCCGGGTCAGATTTTCAGACAACTCGCCCAGCGCATCGTTGACATCGTCCTTTTCCTGGTGAATCTGATTGACTACCACCATATTGTCTTCCCACAACAGGTCCGCACCGACGCGCACGCTCAGAATGTCTTTGCGATAGTTCACGAAGACGTTGTTGAACATGTGCGAGGTGCCGCGACGGATCAAGGGTACGCGGCGGCCGGTGTTGCCCAGGCTGTCGTAGTGGTTATCGTCGGTCACAAACGCGTTGTTGTGCATGGTGGTGCGAATCTGCGCGTTGATTTCGCGGCTGTCGCTGGAGCCGTGCAGAGAGGCGCGTTTCACATTGCGCACTTCGTTGAATGACATGGTGATGTCGTAGGCACCGACCTTCACATCAAAGGCGGAGTCGCCGGTGGTGTCGAAGGTGTTTTTGTGAATCCAGATATCGCTGGAGGCACCGGTGGCTCGAATCATGTCCGGGTCCAGACCGTGGTCTTCGGTGTGGCCCGCGCCCAGGAAGCTCAGGTGGGTCAGAATCACGTTATCGGAGGTTTTCACCGGTTGACCGGAACTGTCGCTGCCAATGGCAAAACCGTTGAAGCGGAAGTAGGCATCGCTCATGCGGCCATCGATAGTGGTGTTCGCACCCAAGACGATGTTCCTGATGGGTAGATCGTTATCGTTCAGCCGGTTGTTGAAGAACTCGTCCATACAGGCGTCGTGACTACCATAACCATTGTTGTCACACCATTGGTGATAGTCCACGCACTCGGCTTCGCTGCCACCGATGGCGCTCTGCACATCAGCATCGTCGCACTGCAGACGGTACATGGCCACTTCGGACTCGCCGGCAAAGTCGGACTTGTCGAAAACCACCCAGTGGTGCTCGTCACTGGTAACCGCATCAAACAACTGCTGCTCCACGGAGGTCCCGCCATTTTTGGTGATCACGGTCAGGGTGCTGTTGCCGTTGGGATCGTAGCCACCCAGGGCGTTTTCACCGTAGCCCACCGGCCGACCCAGGGTCTGGGACAGGCATTCGACAATTTCCTGGTCGCTCTGCAGCGCGCCATCGCGCCAGTTGACGCTCGGGTCGGTCACCAACTCAATACAACCGTTGCTGATCGGGCCGGCGTAGTTCGGCGGCGTGCCACCATTGCTGCTGGAGTGGCTGCTGTCGCTGGAGGAAGACGACTCACTGGAGCCGTTACCGTTGTGACCGCCCTCGCTGGAGGAGCTGCTCTCAGAGCTACTGGTACTGGAAGAAGTCCCACCGGACACATCACCGCTGGCATTGTAGACTTCGAACTCGGCAATGCGCGGCGCGCGGGTGGCGCTTTCGATAATCAGGTTAACCTTGTACAGGTTCCTGTCGCCAAAGCCGGTAATCACCCGCTCGCTTCCCAGGCTGGAGCCACTGGCCAGCACTTCGTTGGTGTCGTGATCTTCCAAGCGCCAGCTGTTGGTGGCCCCGTTCAACTCGCGAATGATCACGGTGTTGAAAGTGCCGCTGAAGTTTTTCACACCCACGCGCTCGCCGCTGGTGCCCGCCGGCTCCCAGTAGCTGGCCCGGCTGCCATCGTTGACGTTGCCGAAGCTGCTACCGTCGCCTTTGCTGCTGCCGTCGGCACCGCCGCCCAGGGCCAGGTTAGTGCCCAGTTCGCCAGGCTCCTGACTGCCGTTATCGGGAGAAGAGGAAGCCTCACTGCTTGAAGCGCTGGACGGTGCACTGCTCTCGCTGCTGCTAGAGCTGGAGGAATTTTCACCGCCACCACCGGAGACCGGTGCATCGAGACAGTCGCTAACGATATTGGCACCGGCATTGGCCAGCACGTGGGCTTTCGTATCCGCGGCAAACAGCCGGCTGTAGCCGTAGGGCGGCACGTAGCTGGTAGTGGACTGCACGTCCGGCCCGGCAATAACGTCACCGCCGGAGCCTTCTTCCCAGGTGATGTTGGTGAAGAGGTTGTCTTCCACATCCCAGTAACCGATGTCGTCGCTGTAGAAGGAAACAATCGGGTTTTGAGCGTTTTCGAAGACGTTACCTTCCACACGCAGGGTCGCGCCCATGCGGGAATTAATGCCGGTGCTGTGGATGCCGTCGTAGTAGTTGTTGACCACGTGCCCTTCGCCGAAGCGGAACAGCGGCAGGCGGGAGTTGGCGTTCTCCCAGTGGTTGCCCCAGAAGGTTACCCGGCGGTGGAAGTCGTCGCCGTCGCTGCTGCCCCACAGGGAGGTCTTCCAGCTGTCACGCAGCACGTTGTAGCTGACGGTGATGTTGTCGATCTCGCCCTTACCGCTGACCAGCTCGTCGTAGTAGTCCTTGTCCACATCCAGGGAATTGTAGAAGGTGTTGTGGTCGATCCAGATATTGCTGGAGGGGCCGTCGAGGGTGATGTGGTCCTTATCGCCGATGCGGACATAGCGCATGGTGACATTGCGCACAATCACATTGTTCGCCCGCCAAATCTTGATGCCGATGCCGTCGAACAGGGCCTTGTCTCCCACCCCGATAATGGACACATCGTTCATGTCCTTGATATCAAACTTGCTCACACCGGAGTTCTCTGGCGTGATGGTGCCGTTCACATAAATGGTGAGCGGTTCACTGCCTTTGTTATCCAGGGCCGCGGCGAGATCGGCGCCGGTGCTGACGGTGACTTCAGTACCGCCCTGGCCGCCGGTAGTGCCGTTGCCCATGGCCGCAAAACCTTGCACGGTATTGGCTTGTTCGCAGGAGAGCGGCTGACCGGGGCTCCCGTTACCTTCACTCGAACTATGGGCACTCGAACTATCGTCACTCGAGCTGTCGGCGCTGGAACTGCTGGACGAACTGACCGAGGAGGACTCGGAGGAGCTGGCGGAACTGGTTACCTGGGAGCTTTCACTCGAGCTCTCACTGGAGCTTTCGCTAGAACTCTCGCTACTGGATTCCCCGACGATGCCGTAAGGGTCCGGCTGTGACTGACAGGTGCTAGCGGAAATGCAGCTCTCGCTGTTCTCCCAGCCCCAGCCACTTTGAGTCTCTTCGCACAGGGGGTAGGTCGTGCCCCACCAGTTGCATTGCTGGCCCGCCGCCGGTTCACTGGCCGCCTCGGAAGACTCACTGTTTTGCGAGCTCGAAGCGGTTTCAGAGGCGCTGCTGGAGCTCACCGATCCGGAAGCGCTGTACACTTCGAACTCGGCAATTTGGGGGGCCTGGGTGGCGGTTTCAATCACCAAGTTAACCTTGTAAAGGTTTTGATCGCCGAAACCGGTAATAACGCGCTCTGCCCCCAAGGTGGTGCCGCTGGCCAACACCTCGCCGGTTTCATGGTTTTCAAGGCGCCAGCTCGTAGTGGCATCGTTTAATTCACGAATCACTACGGTATTGAAGCTGGCGTCCATATTTTTTACACCAATGCGCTCGTCATTGGAGGAGGCCGGCTGCCAATAGCTGCCCAGGTTGCCGTCAATGACGTTGCCGTAGGAGCCACTGCCTTTACTGGACCCGTCGGCTCCGGCACCGAGTGCCAGGTTGGTGCCCGTTTGGGCGGAGGCGATGGCTGAGGATAGCGCGGTCGCACAGAAAAGCGCCGAGGCGTATCGCCCGATGCGCCCGGGGTGGTTGATTTTCTTCATGATGCTAAACCTTATGTAACGTTATAGGTGTAGTGATCGCATCCGTTCGACAAAGCTCCCTTCTCTTCACGGCGGCATTCAACCACAAACCCTGCCGCCAAAAGCGAGACGCTGATCACAACTAAGCGCTAAGGAAACCCTCATCCTAAATTACTTTGTGATATGAAATATCATTTATATGTGGAATAATGATAACAAGGGCGTGGGCGAAGGGTTGCGCGGAACTCTTCGTTGGGCAGATGGAATTGAAATGAGGAAATACTTATATATTAAGAGGTAGTGTTGCGGAGGTTATTGCCAGGGGATGACGTCACTCGAAGACGTCGTTTAACCGTTCTTGTTGCTGCAGTCGGTTTTTGGCATCGATCCATTGGCTCATGTACTGAGTACTGCGGTGCTGATGGTGACGCAGCATGGTACCGACGAAGTTTGTCTTTCGGTGGGCATCCAACGCGTCCTCCAACGCCTGAATGAGAGCCATAAAATCCGGCTCATAACACTCTTGAGAAAAACCCTGGGTCAGGGTCTCAGCCGCTTGGCGGTGGGCCTGGAGCCAGGCCTGCTTGTCCCGGTACAGAGTCACGGCGGCATCGCACAAGGCCTCCGCGGTATTGGCCACGCGGCCCGGCCAGTGCTCGCTCGGTGCCATGGACTCCGCTCCTATGGTGGTGGTAACACTGGGCGTGCCCGTCGCCATCGCATCCAGAAGCTTGCCTTTGATGCCGGCGCCGAAGCGCAGGGGGGCCAGGCACACCCGGCTCTGGGCCATGGCGGCCAGCGAGTTCTCAACCCACCCCTTAACCAGAAAATTCTCGCGCCGGTTTTCCAATGCCGTTGCCTTGGGGGGCGGGTAAGCCCCGCAAAGGTGTAGCTCAGCCTCGGGCAGGCGCGCGTGAATACGCGGCCAGAGCTCGTGTTTGAGCCAGAGCACCGCATCCCAATTAGGGGCGTGGCGGAAGTTACCAATGCTAATAAAATGCCGACGGGCCTCATACCCGGGGGCGGGGGCCGTTTGGGCAAAAATGGGCAGGGTGTGCAATAAATTGGCCGGCACACCGAACTGCTCTACGAGCAGCGCCACTTCAAAGCGTGAGACCATTAGGCTCAGGTCTGAGCGGTATATGGACGCCAGTTCTCTTTGGGTGATGTCCAGGCCGACCATCTGCTCATACAGAGCCGGCGGCTCGTCCAGCACCGGGGTGACGGTATAGGGTTGGCCGGCCGAGCGGGCCTTCATTAATGCCCAGCGGGCCGCGCGCAGGCAGTGCAGGTCCTCGGTGTCCAGCAACCGCAGCGCCTCGGGGCAGGTGCGGCTGACACGCCAGCCAAATTGTTCTTCGGTCATAAAGCGATCAAACAAAACGGCGTTCGGCCGCTGCTGTGCCAACCAGGTGTCAAACCCATCGCTATTAAGTTCAATGGCGGCTTCGTCGACCGACCGGGCCGTCAGATCAATCCGGTGAGGGGAAGGCTGGGCGGCACTGGCAAAGGTAATGCGCCAGCCACCGTTCTGGAACAGTTCCATCAACTGGCACATGCGAGTGCCCGCGGCGGAAGAGTTGGGCTCGGGCCAGACGCTGCCGAGAATAACGAGGTGCTTCATTCGGCTAGGTTACCAGAGTCAGCCACCGCGAATCAGAGTTTCCAGCCCAGCTTAAGGGCCCCGAACTCTTGCCGTGCGCTGGAGTTCATGTCCAGGCTGGAGTTGTTCACATAGCTCAAGGTCAAGCTGAACGAACGCCAGGCGTAGGAGGCCCCGGCATAGAAGGCGTATTGATCGTGGCGAAGGTCGGCGCTTTGGCCGGAGCGAAGTCCACCACCGCTGACGAAAATCTGGTTGTAAACATAATCCGCCCCAAGCCCGGCGTACACATTCCAACCACTGTCGATGGCCATGGGGTTGCTGACCCGGCCAATGATCTGGCCCGCCGTGCCAAAGCTGCTTTCCAGGCCCGCGCCGTAGCGCACAATGACCGCTCCGCTCACAGCGCTGCCCAGGTTCCCCAACGCGCCGCTGCCAATTACCAGCAGGTCCGTCCCCACTCCCTGCTCATCGCCATTACCGTAGCGCCAGACGCGACTGCGCTTAATTTGCCCCACGGGTTCGTCTTTAATTTGATAGTCCCAACCCTGGGGTTCATTCGCACCCACCAATTTATGCACCGCTTTTTGAGCCTCCTCCGCTCGGGAGGATGGACCGACGATACCGACGGTGACGCCGACGGTGTCAGCTATACGCTCATCCACCAGGGTATAGGCCGAGCGAAACATCAACAGCCCGCCATAAGGGGCATCGTTCGGATCGGGGACGGCTTTTTTAATATTTTTGGGTGTCATCATGGCCTGGCCAAAGGTGAACTCATTCACCTGAAGCTGGCCGTCGAATTCTGGCATTAGCCAACGGTTTACCGGGCGGGTGAGGAGGGGGGCCTTGAAGTCTTTATCACTGCTTTCGGACAGATCGAACCAGGAAAAATAAAGGCCGTTGGTATAACCACCCCCATCCTTATCGAGAAATACATCGTTGTGCCACAGGGTAGTAATCCAGTCCACATCCGCCCGGGCAGTGGTGCCACAGGTAAGAATCAGGGTCAGCACCACCGCCGTGGCCATCCGCTTTTGCATAGACGCAACTCCAAACCGGGCCGGTGCTTTTTGGTGGCGCCGACAATAAATAGGGGTAGTGAGTACGAGGAAAAGTAGCCAATCGATAACCGTTCAAACACTGTCAGATTAGCATGAGCCCGGCCACAACCCATGTTAACAACTGTAATGGCAGCCCAGCCCACACTTGAAAAACGTGGGCTGGACTGGTTCCCATGCGCCATGCAGCTCGTGTTTAACGCCAGACTAACGCCACGGCGGCAACGCCGGTGGTTTTCAGGGGTCTGTTGGCGGCCTTAGTGAAGAGACTCGTCCGGACGATCCTTGGCGATATACACCTTGTAATGCTCGCGATAATCTTCCAGGTCCGCTTCCAATTGCTCCCGGAACTGATTGCTCAGAAATGAGAGGGCGGAGGGCACCTCCTCGGTGTATTCCTTGCGATCCAGCGAGGCGGCCGCCACCACAAACGCATTGAAGCGCGAGCAGGCCTGGAGCAATGCAGCACTCACCAGGGCCGGGTCACCGGCTTGGTCCACCGAGTCGTTCGCCTGCTCAATAAACTGGTCTACCAGGTTCCAGAAAGTTTCCTCGTCATGGGGCTGGTTCATTCAGGGCTCCGTCAAAATCATTGGGGTCATCATTGCCGTCGCGGCCCTTGCGTTGCCGCCAGCGCTGCCAACGCTGACCCACGCGGTGCGCGGATAGGTAGAGCGTCGGCACCAGGATCAAGGTCACGGTGGTGGCAAAGAGTACCCCAAAGGCAAGGGAAATGACCATGGGAATCAGAAAACGCGCCTGCACGCTTTGTTCCGCCATGAGGGGCACCAGGCCAATGAAGGTGGTCACCGAGGTCAGCACAATGGCGCGGAAGCGGTCGCGCCCGGCTTGCAGCACCGAGTCAAACACGGCCAAACCCTGGTGGCGTAGAGTGTTGATTCGGTCCAGCAGGACAAGGTTGTCATTGACCACCACCCCGGCACAGGCCAGGAAGCCGAGCATGGACAGCATGCTGACCTCTCGCCCCATAATCAGGTGGCCAATCACCGCCCCCATAAACCCGAACGGAATAGCCGTCAGAATGACCACCGGCTGCCAATAGGAGCGGAAATTCACCGCCATCAGACCGTAAATAATGAGCACCGCCAACAGAAAATTCTTGCTCAGGGAGCTCATAAACTCCGCTTGATCCTGCATATTGCCGTCCGGCGCGAGCGTCAGGCCCGGGTACTGCTGTTGCCAGTCGGTCAGGTTTCGGCGCAACAGTTCCTGGACGATGGCGTTCGCATCGCCGCCTTCTTCCACGCTGGCGCTGATGCCAATCGTGCGTTTGCGATCGCGCCGCTCAATGGACGAGTAGCCCGGCACGAATTCCACCTCGGCCACTTCCATAAGCGGAATTTGGCTGCCATCCGGCAGACGGATGCGCATGCGTTCTAACTGGGAGAGATGGCTGCGCTCCTCTCTGGGGTAGCGCACCAATACCCGAACGTCTTCAATTCCGCGCGGAATCCGCTGCACCTCGGCGCCATAGAAGGCCTGGCGTACTTGCTCGGCCACTTCCCGCAAGCTCACCCCCAAGGCCTCCGCGCCGGGGCGCAGATTGACGTCGATTTCCCGCCGGGCCTCCTCAATGGTGTTTTCCACGTCGTAGACGTCGGGAAAGGTACCCAGTGCCTCACTAACGCTCTCCGCCGCTCGGCGCTGAGCCTCCAGGTCATTGTCGGCAATGCTTAAGTTCAGGTTGATATCGTCGCCGGCGGCATTAATGGTGTATTCGAGCCGATATTCCTTGGCCTCTGGAATATCGCCAATCAACGCCCGCCAGCGACGGCTGACATTGGGGCTGGAGACCTCCCGCTCCTCAGCCCCCACCAGCCCGACCGATACCCGGATGTTATTTTCCCAGGCCCAGGTCTGAATGCCGTCGATAAAGTCCGCCTCCCCGTTACCGGTCAGCCGTTCATCCGCTTCCAGTTCCAAAGCGGCGGATTCCACTTGACGCATGATCCGGCGGGTTTCGTGGAAGGGCGTTCCCTCGGGCAGCGTCACCCGCGCTTCCAGATAGTCCGAGGGCACCATGGGCATAAAGCTGACGATCAACCAGCCGCCGATGAACACCGCCAGGGATAAAAAGAACGCCACGGCAAACCCGGCCAGGGTCGCCAGCTTGTGCTCCAGAAACCGGGATAGGCCTCGCCGATATACCCGGTCGGCGAACCCATCCAGCCCCTGCGCCAGTCTGCGTCGGGCACGGGAGAGGTGACGCAGGCCTCGCCAGCGGCTTTCGCGCTCGGGCCGCAAGTGGGAAAGGTGGGAAGGCAGAATGTACAAACTCTCCACCAGCGAGAACGCCAGGCACAGAATAACCACCACCGGGATGGCAAACGTAACGGTGCCCATGGCGCCCGGAATCACCATCATGGGAGCGAAAAAGATAATGGTGCTGGTCACCGCCAGAAAAACCGGCGTGGCGACCCGTTTGGCACCGCTGGCCGCACTGGCCGTGCCTTTGAGGCCCTGCTGATGGCGGGTGTAAATACTCTCACCTACAATAATGGCGTCGTCAACTACAATCCCCAGGACCAGCAGGAACGCGAAGAGGGAGATCATATTAACGCTAATGCCGGTATAGGGCAGCAACCAGATGGCGCCGGCAAAGGCGGTGGCAATTCCGATGCACACCCAAACGGCCAGCACGGGCCTTAAAAAGAGCATCAGCACGAGGAAAACCAGAATCAGCCCGGTGGCGGCATTTTCCAGCAAAAGGTTGAGGCGGCCTTCATAGAGTTTGGACATATCCCGCCAGACTTGGAGGGTCAAACCGGCGGGGAGTACCTCCCGGGTGCGCTCGATATAGGCTTTGACTTCGCGCGCCGAGGCGACAATATCCGGGTGTTCGGTAATGGACAGCTCCAAAAACACCGCCGGCTTGCCGTTAAACTGAGCAAACACGTTCCAGTCGTCAAAGCCGTCCCGGATTTCGGCCACATCGCGCAACAGCACCTGAGTACCGTCGGCCTGGGTAATGACGGGAATTCGCCCAAAATCCTCGGCGGTGTACGCTTGGTTGCGGGTTTGGATTTGAATATCGCCGCTGTGCGCCCGAATCACACCGGCGGGCACGTTCAGGGAGGACTGGGAAATGGCCTGGGCCACCTGGTTAAAGCTCAGGCCGAAACGGCGCAGACTCTCCTCAGACACTTCGATGCCCATTTCGTAGGGTCGGGTGCCGTTAAGTTCGACGTGGGAGACGCTATCGAGCAGGGTCAGTTCGTTGCGCACCCGGTGGCCAGTTTCCTTAAGCGCCGCTTCGCTCACTTCGCCGTAAAGCGCCAGGCTCATCAGAAAGCTGCGGCCCACCCGCTGCCGAGTCACCGGTCGCTCCACGGCCCCCGGAAAGGTGTTAATGGCATCCACTTGGGTTTTGATGTCGTTGAGCACGGTCTGCGGGTCGTAACCTTCCACCACTTCGGCGGTGACCGTGCCGTAGCCCTGGTTGGCCACCGAGGTGATCTCCTCAATGCCGTCAATATCCGCGATCGCCTCCTCAATGCGGATAACCACCTGCTCTTCCACCTCCGAGGGCCCGGCCCCGGGGTAGCTCATGGAGACTTCAATAAAATTCAGCGAGACGGTGGGGAAGACTTCTTTGTCCAGCTTGCCGGTGCTGGTCAAGGCGCCCAGGAAGATCAGCACCATTAACAGGTTGGCCGCCACCGGGTTTTCCACAAACCATTGGATCAGCCGGTTCATGAATCGGCTCCACTGCGGTCGGGCTGCGCCTCAACGTTCTCCTCGGCGTCGGTTTCGGGTTCTGTATGGTCTTGGGTGTCCGGCGATTCCAACGATGAAGCTTCCCCCGGGAAGCGCACGGCCACGCCCGGGCTGACATAGCCCTGGCGGTCCACGATCACCGCCTCGCCCTCGCTCAATGGACCTTTGACCCAAATCCGGTCGCCGTCCAACTTCAGTACCCGAACGCGCTTCTCTTCGACGATTTTCTCCTGGCTGACCTCACCGCCTTCCCCCTCAACGGCTTCGGTCTCCCTGACGGTGTAGATCCGGTTGCGCTCGAACACGGCGGTAACGGGGAGCGAGGCAATATCATTCAGCACTCGGCCCTCAATGTCCGCCTGCACAAACAGGCCCATCAACAGCGGCGCGGGGTGTCGTTCAGTATTGAACGGTTCGGGGACTTCGGCAATGGCGTGCAACATGCGGGATTGGGCGCCCAGACTGGCCTCGGTGCGCACCACCGTCCCCTGCCATTGGTGCCGCTCTCCCAGCACACGGCCCGAGAGTGTCACCGCCGGGCGTTCGGCCGGTTCAATGGCGGTGCCCAAGGGCAGGGCGAGCAGGGCGGCTTGATCGTCCATCAACGGCAGTCGGACCTGGGCGACCGCGTCGTCGTAGATTTCGGCAATGGCGCTCCCAGGGCTGATGAACTGCCCCAGGTCGGCTTGGGTCTGACGGACCCGACCACTAAACGGCGCGCGAATTTCTGTGCGCTCCAGGTCGAGTTGAGCCTGGTTTCGCTCCGCCCGGGCCGCTTCTACCGCCGCTTCCGCGGCGGCGATTTGGGGCTGGCGAAGGAACAGCGCATTGGCCTGTTCGTTGCCCAAATCCCGCCATTCGCGCTCGGCCTGTCGCGCCCGGCCGCGCTCTTCGGCGAGCACGCGCTCGGCTTCGCGCAGCTGGGATTGCGCCCGCGCCAAGGCGTTTTGGTAGTCGCGCCGGTCCACGCGTACCAGCCAATCCCCCTTCTCGAAACGCCCGCCGGCGACAAATTCCGGCGCGGCCTCCACAATTTGGCCACCGACCTGGCTGACCAATTGAATGTTCCGCCGTGGCGCCACCGTACCCTGGGTTTCCACCGTCAGGGCGCGGTCTTCCAGTGCCACCCGGACAACCTCCACCACCGGTTTGGGTGGGTCCGCCTCGGGGTGAGGCGCCGGCCGGGGTTTCAACATCAGTAGGGCCGCGAAGCCCATCACGCCGATTGCGAGAATCACTACGGCCAGCGGCACTCGCCGCAGCCAACCAAACGCTTTCAAGAGGGTCTCCCGTTACTGTGTGATGCCTAACACCGGTGCCAGTTTACGCACCCGCGAGGGCCCGGCTCAACGCCCCGGCGGGTGAGCGGTCATCCCCCGTATCACAGCTCATAGCGATAGTTGCGCAGCCAAATCGCGCCTGCCGTGAACCCGGCCGTGACGAGACCGCCGAGCCAAAACGCCGGGGCAAGGAGCGCATTCCCCCAGTGCTCCAGCAGGGCCCAGGGGCGAAGCTGGGACTGAACCAAGGCCTCGAAGGCTTGCTTGGAGGGTTCCCACATGGCGCTCCAAAGATTGACGCTGCGCAGCAGCCACAGTTCCACCACCATGACCGCCACCGGCAACCCAAAGGCCAACAAAAAGGGAGACTTGCGCGACCAGGCCGAGGCCAGAAGCAGCCACGCAAACAACGGGGCGAACCATAGGGCAAAGAGCAGCCAGCCGGACATCAGGCCCAAGCTATGGCCAATAAACGTGCTGAGCAAGGTTCCCAGGCCGGGCATCTCCACCCCCAGCTGGAAGGAGGCGAAACCCAGCATCATCAACAGATGTAGCAAGCCCACGGCAAGGGAGGCCACCAGGAAGATAGCCGGGCCCAACAGCGCCCCGAAGACCAGCTTGGTCAGGACGACCCGGGTTTCCGAGACCGGTAGAGACTTCCAAAACAACACGCTTTTGTCTTTGCGGTCACTATAAAGGCAGCCCAGCAGATACATCTGACTGATCAACAGCAGGGCAAACACGAAAGGAATCGAAATCGCCGCCAGTGCCATACGCAACACTTGCGGGTGATTACTAAAGAGGTCGCCCCGCATCAGGGCCTGCACCAGCTCGGCGCCATCCTCCAGCTCGTTCAATTGTTCCGGTGACTGGCGCAGTTCGCTCAATGCCATATTGATTTCGAAGCTTGAGGTCACCATGCCCATCAACAGTAAGGCCGCCAGCACTACCGCAATCCAGATGGGCGTGCGCACGAAGCTGCCGCGGGTTTCCCAGAATTCTCGTCGAAACTGTATCGGCAGTTGTATCGGTAAACGGTTCATCAGGCGGCCCTCCCTTGGCTGGCGGCTTTCTGGGCGGGGGTTTGTAGCTTGGCAACAAACAGGTCCGCCAGCCCCGGCGTTTTAATCTCACCCAGCGGTGAGAGCACCTGGGGGGAGACCCCCTCGTAAATCAGGCTTACGCCACCGAGCATGGTGCGCTCGTGAATCGGCCCGAGCTGACGGGCCTGAGCCACCTGCTCCGGCGCCACCTGCAGTTCGACAAAGTCCCGCTCCAGTGCTTCCATGGTACTGTTGAGCTTCAGTTCGCCATCGCCGATAAACACCACATCGGTGAGCAGGTGTTCGATTTCCTCCACTTGGTGGGTGGTAATCAAAATGGTTTTCTGCTCGTCGAAGTAATCATTCAGCAGGCTGGTGTAGAACTGTTTGCGATAGAGAATATCCAGGCCGAGGGTGGGCTCATCCAGCACCAGCAGTTGACTGTCGATGGCCATAATCAGCGCCAGATGCAACTGGGTGATCATGCCCTTGGACAGTTCCTTGACCCGGCTGCGCCGCTCGATGCCAGTGCGGGCGAGAAAGCCCTCGGCCCGGGCCCGGTCAAACCGGGGGTGGACCCCCTCCATATAGGCCAAGGCCTCGCTGACCTTCAGCCAACCCGGCAAAATGGCGGTATCGGCAATAAACGAGACCCGCTCCATCAAGGCCGTGCGGTAGCGCTGGGGGCTCAACCCCAGTACCTGCAAGTGCCCCTCCACCGGAGCCAGGCCCAAAATCCCCTTGAGCAGGGTGGTTTTGCCGGCACCGTTGGGGCCAATCAGCCCCATGATGCGCCCGCGCTCCAGGGTCAGGTCGATCCCTTTTAGTACCGGTTTATCGCCGTAGGCCTTGCGTAGCCCCCGGGCTTCAATCACCGTATTCATTCGCTTTTCTCCTTACACTGTTGCATCACGGCGTCTTGCAAAACCGCCGGCTCAATACCCAATTCCCGTGCCCGCCGTATCAGCTCGGGCAGCTCCTTCTCCAGAAACAGCTGGCGCTCGCGCGCGAGTAAGCGCTCACGTGCGCCCGCCAACACGAACATGCCCAGCCCCCGTCGCTTCTCCACCAGCCCCTCGTCCACCAGCGCCTGATAGCTCTTGGCGACCGTCAGGTGGTTGATGCGGTAATCCGCCGAGAGCTGACGCACCGAGGGCAGGGCATCGCCCTCGGCAAAGTCACCCCGCAGAATCAGGCGCACCACCCGCTCGTAGAGCTGGCGGTAGATGGGCTGGTCGTCATTCCAGAGATCGGTCACGGTCGCTCCCAAAGTGAACTGGTGTTATACCTAACTATAACACCATAAACTGAGCGCGCAAGCTTTTTTCGCTCTCACAAAACCGGCGCAAAAACAAGACTGGTCGAGGCCGTGCATTTGCGGATAATGAGCGGCTTCTGTAACCCTAATTAATGGACAACCCAGGTGCCGTTATGACCAGCATCGCTCAGCGTATTGCCGACGAGCTCAACTGTCGGGAACCCCAAGTCGCCGCCGCCGTCGCCCTGCTCGACGAGGGCGCCACCGTGCCGTTTATCTCCCGTTATCGAAAAGAGGTAACCGGAGGCCTGGACGATACCCAAATGCGGACTCTGGAGGAGCGGCTGCGCTACCTGAGGGAGATGGAGGACCGGCGCGAGACCATTCTCAAAAGCATTGCCGAGCAGGAGAAGCTCACCCCGGAGCTGGAGCGGGACATCAAGGCGGCGGACACCAAAACCCGCTTGGAAGACCTCTACCTCCCCTACAAACCCAAGCGCCGCACCAAGGGCCAAATCGCCATCGAAGCCGGCCTGGAACCCCTGGCCGATGCCCTTCAGGCAGACCCCACACTGAACCCCGAAACCGAAGCGGCGAAATTCCTCAACCCCGAGCACAAAATTGAGGACACCAAAGCCGCTCTGGATGGCGCCAAGTTTATTCTCATGGAGCGTTTCAGCGAGGATGCGGCGCTGCTGGGTAAGTTGCGCCACTTCCTGTACCAGGAAGCCCAACTGAGCGCCCGAGTGGCCCCGGGGAAGGACAGCGACCAGTCCCAGGAAGTGCAGAAATTCCGGGACTATTTCGAGCACGAGGAACCCCTCAAAAGCGTACCTTCCCACCGGGCGCTGGCCATGTTCCGGGGGCGCAACGAGGGCATTCTCAACCTCGCACTCACCCTGGGCAATGAAGAAGACCGCAGCGCCGCCCACCCCTGTGAGGGCATGGTGGCGGAGCACTGGGATATTCGCGACCAGGGCCGAGCGAGCGACAAATGGCTGGGCGAGGTGGTGCGCTGGACCTGGCGGGTCAAGCTGCTTACCCACCTGGAAACCGACCTGCTGAGCGAGCTTCGCGAGAAGGCCGAAGAGGCCGCCATCAAAGTCTTCGCCGCCAACCTGAAAGACTTGCTGCTGGCGGCTCCCGCCGGCCAGAAGGCCACCATCGGCCTGGACCCCGGCCTGCGCACCGGGGTAAAAGTCGCCGTGGTGGACGCCACCGGCAAAGTGCTCGACCACGGGGCCATTTTCCCCACGGCGCCGCAATTTAAAATGGCCGAAGCGGAAGCCAAAATCGTTCAGTTTTGTAAGAAGTACGACGTGGCGTTGATCGCCATCGGCAACGGTACCGCCTCCCGGGAAACCGAAAAGTTTGTTCAGGACGTCTTGAAAAAGCACAGCGACCTGAATGCCAAGGGCGTCATGGTGAACGAGTCCGGCGCCTCGGTGTACTCCGCCTCGGAGTTTGCCGCCAAGGAATTCCCGGACCTGGATGTGACCATTCGCGGGGCCATCTCTATCGCCCGCCGGCTGCAAGACCCGCTGGCTGAACTGGTGAAAATCGACCCCAAATCCATCGGTGTGGGCCAATACCAGCACGACGTTTCCCAAACCCAGCTCGCGCGGGAACTGAATGCCGTGGTGGAAGACTGTGTAAACGCCGTGGGCGTGGAAGTAAACACCGCTTCGGCCCCGCTACTGGCACGCGTCTCCGGCCTCAACCAGACCCTGGCCAATAACATTGTGGAGTTCCGCAACGCCAACGGCGTGATTCGCTCCCGCGCCCAGCTTAAAAAGGTGCCGCGCTTGGGCGATAAAACCTTTGAGCAGGCGGCGGGCTTTTTGCGCATCGCCGGTGGCGACAACCCACTGGATGCCTCCGGCGTTCACCCGGAAGCCTACACCGTGGTGGAGAAAATCGCGCAGATTAACGCCCGGGAAGTGAAGGGGCTGATCGGGGACTCCGCATTTCTTCGCAGCCTGAAGGCGGCCGATTACACCGACGAAAAGTTCGGCGTACCCACCATCACCGATATCATCGGCGAGCTGGACAAACCCGGCCGCGACCCGCGCCCGGAATTCAAAACCGCCCAGTTCCAGGAAGGCGTGGAGACCATTAAGGATTTGGAGCCGAGCATGATTCTGGAAGGCTCGGTGACCAACGTCACTAACTTCGGCGCCTTTGTCGATATCGGTGTCCACCAGGACGGCTTGGTCCACATCTCCGCCCTGTCGAACACCTTTGTTAAAGACCCACGCGAAGTGGTGAAGGCCGGAGACGTGGTGAAGGTGAAAGTGATGGAGGTGGATGTGCCCCGCAAACGCATCGGTCTGTCCATGCGCCTGGATGATGAACCCGGTGAGAAAACCGAAGGCCCCAAGGGCGGCTCCCGCCGCGCGCCCCACAAGAACCAGGGCGGCCAGAAGAGTCGCCAAGGTGGCGGCCAAGGAGCGGCACTGGGCAGCATGGGCGCGCTGCTACAGGAGGCGATGAAGAAAAAGTAACTACCACCCATTGGGCCCGCCCGGGTTTGCAAAACCGGGCGGGCTCAGCGGTTGCTTTTATCCCGGTGTGCCCGCCACAACAAATAACCGCCCCAAAGCATCGCTACCAGCATAATCAACCGACCCAGGTTCTGTACGAGGGCGGCCAGGGTCTGATCGTACGCCAATAGGCCGGTCTCACCGAGAAGATACTCCCAGTCGTGAAAGCCATAGGGCGAGGACTTACCGTAGTTGCCACCCAGCAAGGGCAGCTCGCCCGCCCGGGCGTCCGCCATATAGGGTGCAATATCCAGAAAGTTCTGGCCAAACCACCACAGACACAGGCTCGCACCGAAAGTGTCCTGGCGGGTTTTCAGGAGCGCCACACCACAGATGATTGGAATGGCGAGCTGCCCCAGGGTACCTCCCAGTGACCCGATAAATTGACCCAGAAAACCAAATATAACGTGGCCGGCCTCGTGAAACGGCAGGTTCACCTGGTGCATAAAGTGAAAACCGCGCCCAAGCTCCTCCACACTCAGTACCATGTAACTCAAGCCCCACACCCCAAACAGCCCCCACAGCACCAGGTAACCGCCCAGGTAGCGATCCATGGACGGTGTGGGCACGGCAAGAGAGCCCCTCAGTGCGATCAGTCGTTCGCGAAGCTCCGAACGCGAAGCGGGTTGAGCCAAGTTTTCTTTGCGGCGCAGGTAGTCATCGTATTTGTGAAATACCAGCCCACACTGGCTGCAGGTCGTCTGCTGTTCAGTGCGCGGCTGTTGGCACTTGGGGCATTGCATGGAAGCGCTCCATTTGGAGAGGGACGGGCACCGAAATCGAGCCATCGAAGCCCGGCGAATCGGGTCGCATTTTAACGGAATCCGTTAACCGTCACACCCGCAGAGAACCAGGTTCCCAACCACGGCCGAGAGACGAGCCTTTTTATTCTTTGCTTTTATAGTGAGATTACCTGATGAACCGTCTTGTTCTGATCGGAACACACAGGACAAGACCGGGTCTATAGTAAGTAAGTACAAGGCAAATGAGAAGTCGGCTTAATGCCGACGCCAAACGTCGCTTGCGCGACTTGCCTTTTTGACGTCGGCGTTTTCGACACTTGTTTCATCGGCCGGTAGGCCTTGTTCTAGCAACTGAATTTCTAACCGGCCGGTACGAAATGAAAGGAGGTTGTTATGCAAGTTCGAGACGTTATGACTCCATCCTGTGAATTTATTGCGCCCACTGCCAGCCTTAGTGATGCCGCTCGTCGCATGAAAGAGTTGGACTGCGGCTTTCTGGCCATCGGTACCGAAACCGAAGGCCGGCTGGAAGGCGTGGTCACTGACCGGGACTTGGTCGTCCGGGCGCTGGCCGAAGGCTGGAACCCAGACCAGACACCGGTAGAACGGGCGGAAACTCATCAAGTGCTGTACTGCTTTGAAGGTGACAGCCTAGAGGAGGCCGCAGAGCGCATGCAAAAGCAGCAAATCTATCGCTTGGTGGTACTCAATAACCCGGACGAGAAACAGCTCAGAGGCGTCATTAGTCTGGGTGACATTCTTCGCCACCGCGAAGCACAGCTGGCTGAGAAAACCGCCGAGGCCATCGCCTCGAAGGCGGCCTAATCGGTCCGCCGTTCGATGCCACTCGGCCCCAATCATTTGCATAGAAAACGCGGGAGGTCACTATGCAAGCCATTAGTCGCGATGAATTGAAAATCATGAATGAAACCGAGCACGAGGACTTCGTGCTCATCAACGTGCTACCCAACGACGCGTTTAACCAAGCGCACATTCGCACCTCCATCAACGTCCCGGTGGATGACGATGACTTCGAGAAGGTAGCCGCTAAAGTGGTGGGCGACAAACAGCGCAAAGTCGTCGTTTATTGTGCGAACTTTGACTGTGACGCCTCACCGCAGGCCGCCCGCAAACTGGAGGAGGCCGGCTTTACCAGCGTCTTTGACTACGAGGGCGGCACCAAAGACTGGTTTGAAAAGAAACGGAAGGCGGCTTAACCGGCTTCCGGCCCCTTCGAACACTCCAAGCAACGGAGCGGCGTGCGCCGCTCCGTTTTTTTGTGGGTTCACATAAGCGACAAACGGTTCGGCAAGACCAAAGCACAGCGGTCTAGACGTCCTCAACCATTACGGGTCTGGATTCTGAAATAGGTGCGCAAGCACAACGGCAACCTTGCCGAAGTCCCAAAACGCTTCCGTGCGACTGTTTATCATCACGGCGACACTCATTTGGTATTCGGGTATAACCATCAACCAAGATTGAGCGCCTCGAGAGACGCCCCCATGGTTGGCGTTCATCGCCATATAGTCATCCGCTTGGTGGATTCTCCAACCCAACGCGTAGTTCTGCTCGTTCACGTCTCCGTTAGCCAGTCGCTGGGGCTCCCAAAAAAGGGACCGGACAGAAGGCGAGAGATAGTCCTCATCGGGCCATGCCGAACCCAATTTCACAAGGTCCGTCGGGGTCGAGATAAAACCGCCCCCCGCCAACCGATGGCTCAAGTCTACCGTTCTCCAGGGGCGCAATCGCTCGCCCTCCCGCCAATAAAAGGTGGCCATTGTTTTAATAGGGGATGAGGGCTCGGGCCGGGTCATTGTCATGTTCAGCGGGTCAAAAACCCTGTCATTCATAACCCTCCGATAGGGAACGCCCGCCGCGGCTTCCATAACGGCGCTGAGTAGCACAGTGTTAAACGTGGTGTAGTGAAATTGCTCACCGGGCGGGTACAGCAGCTCGGTACCATCAAACACCAACAGGGACTTCTGGACGGATTCATAGCGCTTGCGCAGGGCCATCGTGTGATACAAGCCCATCCAGTCACGATTTTCCTTGTATTCCGGCAAACCGGAGGTGTGAGACGCCAAGTCTCGGACTGTGAGTTCACCCCACTGCGAATTCGGCAATGCAAGCGGGTATTGCTTAAGGGGTTGGTCCAGCCGAAGCTGTTCTTCCTGCACAAGCCTTGCGGCCGCCGTTGCCGTCACTGGCTTTGAGGTACTGCCAATACGAAACTGCGTGTAGGGCGTGACCTCCCTTAGTTGTTCAATATCGGCCCAACCCGCGGCTCCAGCCCATACCAACCGGCCCCCAACCGCCACTGCGGCGGAAATTCCCGGCGCATGAATTTCTTTTCGGTGGTCATTGAGGTGTGCCAACGCTTCATCGGCAACGGCTCGATAGCGGGGGGCCACCGAATGGCTTGTGGTGGGTGCATTTTCCGGCATAGCCACAAACCCCCAGGGAGGCATGGGCCAACCCTTTTGATGGGAAAAGAACAAATAGACCGGCGTTAGCGCCCAGACCAACCCCACCAGTAACCCAGCGATGACCCCCCAAGTGATTTTGGAAGCTTTCGACATATACGACTCCTCCGAACGTCTGAAATGAACGGATTCCAGAGTCGCCTTAGTGCGCAGTTAAGTCTTGCTGATTATGAAAAATTTATGGCTGATTTTGAAAATTGCGCCGATATTCCGTGGGAGTGCAGCCGAATGTCGCCTTGAAGGCTCGGTTGAACGGGCCAATAGACCCGTAACCCAGATCCAACGCCAGTGTCAGGATCGGGAGTTTGGGTTGCTCAAGAAGTCGACAACGAGCCTCCTTCAAACGATGGTGATTCAAAAATTGGCTGAAATTGTTAAAGCCCAGTTGCGTGTTAATAAGACGGCGCAACCGGTATTCGGGGCAGGCGAGCTGTTCCGCAAACGATTTTACAGTTAAGCCCGATTCCAGGTAGCCGCCCGCCAGGACAAACCGCTCCAGTTTGTCCCACACTATTTGGTCTTCCTTCGAAGGGGCCCATTCTTCCCTCAACGCTTCTGAATCCTTCAAACGCGGGGTGGCCGCCGCGTCGTTTCCCCTGGGGACGAACCATGCAAATAGAGGGACCAGTAGCAACAGTGAAACGCTATTGGCTATTCCAAATATCGAGCGTCCCTTAATATTCAGATCCAGGAGCTCTACGGCCGCTAAAAGGATGCCGTAGCTGCTGGCCACCAGAACGACTAAGACCCGTGATTTCCGTCGCCCGCTTACCAAGTCATCACTCCAGCCCTGGCTGGCGACAATAATCACGTGGGCTAGCACTAAGATGCTGAGGAAGTGGTTGATATCATGAAAAAAACTATCTCCTTGCTTTACCCCAAACACATAGAGGTACCCGAGGACAAACACGCCCAAGGCCGCTTTCACTGGACGCGGCCATCGGCCGGGGCGAAAACCCTCCTCAAAGGTGTACATGGCCGCAAACCATAAGCTATAGGCCAGGGCGTCCGTGAGGGTTAACAGAAGGTTCCTGGCGATTCCATAGCTTTCATTGGGGATGGGAGCCGTCAGTAGCAAGTAAGCGGAAGCACAAACGGCGAGACACACAAAAGAAACTCTGCGACCGGTTATTGGCCCTTTCGTCAATAGCACACACACCATTATGAGCTGGCCCACCGCGAGCAGGCGGACGCTCAGGTCCAGCCCCGATAGTAGAGTAATATGCATAAAGGCCTATTCCATGAGGTTGTATAGTTTGCGGCGCCCTTGACAGGGGGTACAATCTACCGCCATTCATAATGAGAGTAAGGATACGTTATGGCAACAACGCTGGAAGACCCCTCTCTTGAGAGTCGGCAACTCCCGCCGCTTGAACCCGAGCCCTGGGAGCCCATCCACCCCCGCTATCGCAACGTGTTGCGCTTGCGGTTGTTGGTAGTGGGCCTGGCCGTGACGCTCGGCCCCTGGATCCCGGTGATTTTCTCTTCAACCGTGACGCCGTTCAGTTGGCTTCCCTCCACCGCCGGCGCGCTTGTTGTCCTGTTTCTGGCGACAGTCTGGGTGCCACGCAAGGTACGTCGCACCCAGTATTTGCTGCGAGACCGGGACGTGCACCTGCGTACCGGCTGCTGGTGGTTTCGCACCGTATCGGTGGCGATCAACCGCATTCAGCATGTGGAAATCACTCAGGGGCCATTGGAGCGTTTGAATGGCTTGAGCGAACTGGTGATTTACACCGCCGGTGGCTTTAAATCAGACGTCAAGGTGCCGGGGCTGGAAACCGACCTGGCCCAGCGGCTTAAGGCTCACCTCACCCGGCGCGCCACCGAAGAAGCGGGCCCGACGGCGGACGAAACCTGGGAGGAAGACAGGCATGTCGACGCCGAGCGAGAGTGAGTGGCAGCGCGTTTCACCGGTTTCCGCCGTTTACTTTTTCCTGAGAGCCATACCCAATCTGGTGAACCTCTGGCCCCTCTTGGCCGGGGCGCTGGCAGGCGGTGAGAAAGGGCGCGAGCTGTTGTTGCTGTACGGTGTGCCCCTGGTTCTGATAACGCTGTTAGTGAACGCGCTGGTGCAGTACTGGGTGTTTCGCTTCAGCGTGGAGGAAAACCGCCTCCAGATTCGCTCCGGGCTGTTTCATCGCAAGCGCCTGAGCCTGGACTTCGAGCGGGTGCAGCAGTCGGATATCATCAAGCCCTTTTACTTCCGGCCCCTGGGGCTAGCCACCCTCGGGTTTGAAAGTGCCGGCTCCAATCAGCAGGAAGTCGAGATCCCCGGCATTCCCGTGGCGCTTGCGGAGCAGCTGCGACGGCGGGTATTGGAGCATCATGCCCATCCGAACGGGCAAGAGAACACAGTCCCCGAACCCGATTATCAATTGAGCCTGTCCGCCGCAGAAGTGGCCCGCTACGGCCTGATGCACAACGCCCTGTTGTTTCTGGCGCCGCTGGCCGCCCCTCTTGGCCAATACCTGGGGCCGGCCATGGAAAGCTGGGTGAGCTGGCTGCGCAAGTTGCCCTGGGTGGAAACCCTCACCCACTCGGGCTGGTCGGCCTTTCTGGCGGCACTTCTGGCTGGTGTGTTTTTTATCGTCGTGGGTATTGTGCTGCTGTTTGCGGTGTCAATGCTGGTGGCGGTGGTGTATTACGGCAATTATTCTTTGGCGCGCCACGGCGACCGCTTTCAAGCGCATTTTGGTCTGGGTACGCATCGCACCCGAGGGCTGCGGCTGCACAAAATGCAACGCCTTCAAATTACCCAGGGCATGATGGCCCGGCTGCTTCGACGCTACAGCGTCTTGATCAGCAAGGCCGGTCACTTCCAGCAGGGCAACGCCCAACTCTCCCAACGGTTTGTGGTGCCGGTGCTCACCGCCGGGGGACTGGAGAATTTGCGCGAACAGTTCGCGCTCCCCCGGCCCGACTGGAAACCCATCCACCCCTGGTACATTGCCGCTTACACCCTCACGTTTGCCACTCTGCTCGCGCTCACCACCGGGGCGATTCTCTTTCCCACGGGGCAACACTGGGCGGCCGCCGTGGGCTGGGCGCTACTGTGGTATCCGGTGTTGGGGTTGCTGCTATGGCGGCGGTGGTCGCAAACTCGATACAGCATTCAGCGGGATTGGCTGGCGGTCCACCGCGGCTTTATCGGGCACAAAGAACAATGGCTGCCGACCGGTAAGCTGCAGAAAATCGCCATTCAGGAGCCCCCCATTGTCCGGCACCTCGGCCTGAGCCACCTTATGGTGTGGACCACCGATGGCCCGACGACCATCGGCTACCTGCCCATCGCCACCGCCCGGGCGCTACGCGAACGGCTGTTGGCGGAAGTGACGGAATTTGAGCAGGCTTGGTTTTAGTGCAAGCGCCGGTGCTCACGAGCGGGAACGGCGCGCATTTTTCTGCAACCAACGGTCGAGGTGGTCGGCAAACTGCTTGCGGTCAGTTTGGGAAAAGCCGCTGGGCCCGCCAGTCACCTCGCCGGTGCTGCGCAGCTCCTCCATCAGGTTGCGCATGGCCAGGCGATGACGAATGGTCTCCGCGATATAGGGCTCGCCCCGCGGGCTCATGGCCGCACCGCCCTTGTCCACCACTTCCGAGGCGAGCGGGATATCCTGGGTGATGACCAAGTCCCCGGCACTCAGTGAGCGGACAATTTCATTGTCCGCCACATCGAAGCCGGCGTGCACCTGGCGGGTTTTAATAAACGGCGAGGGCGGCACCTTAATGCCACGGTTGGCGACAAACGTCGTGGGTATTTTCCAGCGTTCGGCGGCGCGGCAGAGGATGTCTTTGACAACGACGGGACAAGCGTCCGCATCAACCCAGATTGGCATAGGTATTCCCGGTTCAAATTCCCCCGAATAATACCACTTTGAGCCCTGAGCGACACCGGGGCGGGTGTAACCACCGCCGACGTCCCGATTTAAGAACCGTACCGCGCCCGGGGGAGGTTCGGTTCTGAACGCCGCCGGACTGGCTCGAGCGCTGCTTCCGACGTTGCTTTTCCCATTAACAGCCCTTAGGATTTGCCTTTCTTGCCCGCCAACGGGCTCCCACAATAACGCAAGGGGATTGCCTTCCATGCTCACTGTTTCCCGCTTCACCCTGGCCGCTCTGGCCCTGTTGTTCACCTTCTCCGCCAATGCCGCCACCACGCTCTTTGAAGTGAGTAAGGGCGAGCAGCGAATCCTGCTCGGCGGTACCATTCACCTGCTTCACCCCAGTGAATTCTCCGACCTTCCGGCGGAATTTGACGCCGCCTACGAGGAAGCCGACGAACTGTACCTGGAGGCGGACATGACCAAACTTCAGGACCCGGCTTTTGGTCAGAAAATGATGCAGATGATGCTCTACCCGCCCGGAAAAACGCTCTCCTCCGAGCTGAGCCCGGAGGTATGGGAGGCTCTTTCCACCTATTCGGAGAAGAACGAGTTCCCCATCCAGCAGTACATGGGTTTTGATCCGGCACTGGTCAGCCTGATGATGACGGTAGCCATCGCCCAGAAAAAAGGCATTCAGGAGGGCCTGGATGCCCATTACTTCACCAAAGCCAAAGCCGACAACAAGCCCACCGGGGAGCTTGAATCCCCGGAGGATGTACTCGGCTATATGGAAGCAATGACTGGCCACGATGGCGACAAGCTCATCCGGGCCACGCTGCGGGACCTGCGCAAGTTCGACGAGATGATGGAGACAATAGTGGCCGCGTGGAAAGGCGGGGATATGAAAGCCCTCTATCGCGACCTTGGCAAGCCCATGAAAGCGGAAGCGCCCGAGATGTATCAGACCTTGATGGTCGAGCGAAACGAAGATTGGCTGCCGGTTATCAAAGGGCTGTTTGAAGACGAGGATCTCGAACTGGTGCTGGTCGGCTCCCTGCACTTGGCGGGCGAGCACAGCCTGCTGAAGCAACTGGAAGAAGCGGGCTACCAGGTCGAACCCTACACCGTTAAGGAATAACGTTTCAGACGCTCGGCCGCCAAGCGGCAGTCGAGCGTCAACCTCCCTGCTCACCTCCCCGAAAGTCCCTCCCGGAGTGTCGAATCATACGTCGACTGTCTTTACAGGTGCGCTTTCCCTTAAACGACTACTATAGAACATATGCCGAGAAAACAACGAGTTACGAACTTGGTACGGAACCTGCCTATATGCCAGTAAGACCGCGTGAAGGGCGGTAAGCAATAATGATGACCCAATAGAGAAATAAAGGTGCCAGCAACCCATATGAAAATTTCAGTACAGGGAATCCAGTCCATTTTGGCCGTTTTGGTGTTTTCGGTCGCCGCTCCAGCCACTGCTGGCGTTATTACGCTGTCTCCGGAAGGCGCTCAGAAGATCCACAACCAAGCGGCTGAGCCTCCTTTTAAGGCCCTCAAGGCTGAGGATGTAAAGGAGATTTTCGGGTTAAGTTACGATATAGAGAAGTACTACAAGGCAGAGACGCCCGGCAGGAAACCTTACTCAGAGGACGGTGTTGAGGCATTCACATCCGCTTACGAGACCCAATTCTGGAGTAACGGGACCGACATGGACTTCAACAATGGCCGCATAGAGTACGTCGGCGGCACTTCCATGGTATGCCCGGCGTGCTACCTGCTGGTCAAAAACGGGAATAAGCCCCAGTATCTGTTTGACCTGGAAGTCTCGGGCTGGAATGGAGTCGATAGCATTGAGTTGAACAACTTCTACACCGATGGAGGCAGCATTTCACACGTTGCCCTGTTCGGAAAAGTGATGACCGATGTACCGGAGTCCAGTGCTTTGATACTGATGGGTTTGGGATTGATTGGCTTGGGAATGGCCCGGCGCCGGGTAGCCCGCTAAGGACTGCGAATCAGGCAAGGAGGAATTACCCAAATTAAGGAGGATGCCACTTTACGAGAAAAGCCCGCAAGGAATTGCGGGCTTTTTTTTGTTTGGCACACAGCTACCCCCCCACAAGAGGCAGGCCGGCTCAGGCCTCTTTCAGAAGGACAGAGGCCTGTTCGGTCTCTACGCTTTGCGGCTCATACCCCGGCACATGCACCTCCAGAGTCGCCGGCGCGGTGCGCCAGTCGGCCTCCCAGCTTACCGTCACCCCGGTGTCGCTTTTTTGTACGGTCACCGTCACCGCACCGTAAGGGGTGGGGGCCGGGCCAAAGCGCACCGGCTGGCGGCTGTCGAGCCAGCGCTGGGGAACACCACTGGCCAGAATCAGCCCGTCGCCTTCCTCGCGCACAAACCAGTTTCGAATCATCAGGGCCCATTCGGCCGCGGCCCAGACGTGATGGCCGTCGCCCATGCAGCCGCCACCCGTGGCCGGGTGGATAGCCTCGGGCCACTGACCGGTGGAGGTGGCCAGCTCGGCCACGGTATCCACCAGCTCCAGATAGCGGGGGTCATCGGCCCGCAGCAACACTTGCGCCACGTGCAGCGTGAGATAGGCGTTCAACCCCGAGTGGATCATATCCTGATAGAAGGCGCCTTTGACAAAGCACCGCTCGAGCAGAAACTCCACCGTATCCAGCAGACGCGGGTCTCTGGGCTCGGACAGGCGGGTGGGGTAACCCGTGGCGAGCGAGCCGATAGCCCCGGCGTCCATCCGCCGGTGGGGCGAGGCCGGTATGGCGGGGCGCTTCAAGCGTTGCTCGCAATGCGCCAGCGTGCGGTCAATGGCCGCCTGAAACTTTTCCGCCTCCTCGGCAAATTCGGCGCTGGCTTTCGGGTCTTCCTCTTTTAGGAGTTCAGCCGCTGCCTTAAGGCCGGCGACGCCCCAGAAGTCATCCCAATAGTAATAGTCATTGGGGCCCAGGTGCTCGGCGCTAAAGCCGGCCGGCAGAAGGCCCGCGTGGGGCTCGTCCAGGTCATCCGACAGGCGCTTGCGCGGAATCCAGCGCGCCCCTTTGACAATGGGGCTCCACCATTCGGCGTCGGGGGAGCGGCCGGTCAACTGGCAGTAACGCTGGAGCACCCAGAGCACCTCGCCGTTGGCATCCCACTCACCTTCTTGGGAGCGGAAGTAACCCCCGAGCGTCTGCCGGGCAGGGAAACGCGAGAGCGCCCGCTCCGCCCGCTGGGTAAGCCCAACACTCAGCAGGGAGTCGATGATAAAGGCGGCATCCCGAAACCAGAACCGCTTGTAGGTAAACGGGCCCGGGTAGACATCGTCCGGCGAGTGCAACACCAACGAGGCGACCGCTGCCTCGTACAGCTCGGTATAGCGCGGCTCCGGGCACTCCAGGCGGGCATGTTTGCGTTCGGTTTCCCAGGCATCCGCCGGCAGCCGGGCAACGGTGTCCTCCAGCGGAATGGTCGCGGTCATCTCCCGCTCCTCCCCGGCACTGACCGGGAATAGGGCGGCGGCGGTTACCATGCCGACATCACAGTGGCCCTCGGTCTGGTCCTCTCGCTCTGTCAGGTGGATATGCACATCCCCCTGGCGATAATCGGACACATGGTGTCGTTTTGCCGTTTCACTGAAGCTCACGGCGCGGCTGTCATCCACCAGCCAGCTTTGTCGATCGTCCGAGAGTTTGACCTGGTTAATGAACGCGACACCCTCCGGGTTACTGGGCCGCAAGGACAACACCAGCGAGGCGTCCGCGTCGGCCTTGGCATTCAGCCGAAACTTGCACACCGGCTTGCCCTGGTCCAGCTCCACCCAGGCTTCCGTTTTGAGGTACAGGCCCTCATGCCGGCATTCGGTAATCACGCTCTGGCCGGATTCAAGCTGCTGACGCTGCTTGGCCCACTCGGCCCGCGAGGGCAACAGGCAGCGGCCATCGTCCGCCAGCAACCAACCGTCGAGCGACCAGCCGTCAAAGAAGGGGGTGAGCAGCCCACGGGGGTCCACGATCGGCAACTCGTCCACATCCGGGTGGCCCACGGCGGTCCAGTTGCGATGACTGAGGTTGATGTGGGTAATCGAGAAGGCGCGGGGAATAAAGGCCGGGTCGAGGGGGTTAAACTGACGTTCGATCCAAAAAGGCCAGACCCAGTCCAGGTTGTGCTGAATCACCCGACTGTTGATCAGCCCGCGAGCGTGAAACACCACCCCGGCGCGCAGCAGCTCAATGGGCTCGCCCACTTCCGAGGGCTGGGCAAAGCTGTGTACCCTTCCGAGCAACGCAATCGGGTCCAAAAACCCGTGCTTGCGCGCCGCCTGTTTTACCAGATAGCGCCAGGGAAGCCACTTCATCCAACTCACGTTACCTCCTCAATCGCCTCGTCCACGGACTCGCGATCATTGGTGTATTGACGAAGAATACGCCGCGCCAGCACGTTGAGATAAACCACCGCCACCACCGTGGCGATAAAGCCGGCGGCGTAAATAGACCACTCCAGCGGCGTGCGGCCGGACTCACGAACCCCCAATGTGGTCAGGTCCGCGGCCAGGGAGCCCAGGTAAACATTGTGCAGGGAAAAGGGGATATAGCCGATGCTGCAACCGGCGACAAACCCCCGAAAAGAAAAGCTGGTCAGCCCAAACAAGTAGTTAGACAGCTTGCTGGGGAAGAACGGAATCAACCGCGTCAGGAGTACGATTTTCCAGCCGTGAGGCGCCAGCTCTTCATTGACCAGGCTCAGCTTGGAGCGGGAGGTAATGAACGCTCGCGCCCGAGTTCCAAACAGATAACGGGCGATCAGAAAAGCCAGCGCGCTGCCCAGCACCGTGCCGGCCACCACGTAAACCGTGCCTTCGAACAACCCGAACACAAAGCCGGCCCCCGTTGTGAATAAAACCCCGGGCAAGAGCAGGACCATGACCACCGCCATGATTAAAATGAACAACAAGCCCGCCCAGGCGCCCTGGCGCTCGAACCACTCCAGCAGGTGCACGACCTCCTCGTGAATACCCAAGCTGTAAAGCACCACCAGCACCAACGCCACAAACACCAAGCTGGCCAGCATGCCCACCAACGGCGAGCGCTTCCAGCTTTTGATGGGCGCCGTCTCATCGGATTCCGGTAACGCCATGGGCTAGAAGGCCACCGCTTTGCAGTCGCTCTGGGCCACTTTCTGGTAAAACTCGCCCATTCCGCCCATGCGGCTGGGCTCGCGCAGGTTCTCCGCGTGGATGCTGCGCACCTCCGCACAGGGCTTGCAGACAATAATGTCCGCGTTGGGATGGGCAAACACTTCGGAGAATTTCGCCGGCGGCCCACAGGGCACCACATTTTCATAAACACCGGGCACCGCGAGGGAAACCGCATCGTGAAACAGCATCACGGTCACCGAATCCCCGGCTTCCAGCGCCGTGGCGGCAAAAATAAAGGGGATGGCCGCCCGAGTCGTGTCCGTCGGGCCCCAGGTAGTGGAAATGGCGTAATGCATGAGTCAACTCCTCTGATTGGATCTATACAGCATAGCCAGAGAGTCCGGCCGCGACCACCGGCCACTATCAACTCAAACGACACCAAAAGGCCCGTTAAAGTTCTAGTAGAGAATAATGCGCCAGAACCTTTAGCGATAGTGGCTGTCAGGCACGATGTGTATGATTAAGTACAGGCTAACACCCCACAGCGGAGGTTCAAGCAATTGGAGAGTGAAGAACACGTTCCCACACTGGAAGAGGTAATGGACCGCATCGCCGAGGCGGGCCAAGACCGCGACGCCGTCACGGTAGACGCCATACTCGATGCCGTTGGCCAACGCTCCTTCGGGCCGGCGCTGCTGCTGGTGGGCCTAATCGTATTGGCACCCATCATCGGCGACATTCCGGGAGTGCCCACCCTGTGCGCCCTCATGGTATTTATGTTTTCCATACAGCTGATGCTGCACCGAGAGCACTTTTGGCTGCCCCAATGGATGCTCAGGCGCTACGTTAAAACCCGCAGCCTGAACAAGGCCATTAAACTGTCACGCAAACCCGCCCGCTTTATTGACCGGCTCGTAAAACCGAGGCTGACGTTTCTGATTCGCGGCTACATCCCCACCCGCTGCGTAGCCCTGGCGAGCATGGCCATCGCCCTGATGATGCCGCCAATGGAGTTTATTCCCTTCAGCGCCAACTTAGCGGGGGCGGTGCTGACCTGTTTCGGGCTAGCGCTTATTGCGCGGGATGGGGTCTTGGCCCTGATCGCGTTCACGCTGACCGGAGCCAGCGCGACGGTGGTGATTTATGGGATTTGGGGCTAGTTGAAGGGTCCTTGGTTTCGTATCAACGTCCAGGTAACGTTAGTACCGGGAGCGGTCCGAGCGATATTAATCAAGGAGACTTCTGTGCGTCGCCATGCACCGTCGCTCCTCTGAGGAATCTCTAAGCTCGGCGAGACGTTGGAGGGCATAGCCAGATTCATACACCTTAGCCAAATGCTGAAAATCCACATGGGTATGCACCTGGGCGGTGGAGATGTTGGCTTGGCCCAGCAGCTCCTGCACCAGCCGTAAGTCACTACTGGATTCGAGCAGATGGCTGGCCAATAAGTGGCGGAACATGTGGAGACGAACGGGTTCGTCCATTTTCTGTTTGAGGCTAAGCTGCTGTATTTTCAATTGCACGGCGCGGTGGGGCGTGTGCGCTGACCGGGGCCAGGGCAACGGTGGTGATATATGGGCTTGGGGGATGAGTGAGATCGCTATTCAAATTTTCTTAGAGAACCACGATCATGCCAACTATCGAAGGTTATAACGGCGACATTTATTTCAAATTGTTATAAAAGAAAAACGCCGTTAGGCTGAAGCTTGTTTGATATTATGGTAGTTTTAGCATTTAAGAGTGCTCCGAGCTCTCACGACGCAATTAATAATAATCAGCTTCGCAGGCCAACAGGGACTATTTCTATGCAGGTACGCAAAGTACTTCCCCTTATATCTCTCACAGTAATTCTCACTGCATGCGGTGGTGGCTCGGGCGGTGGTCCGGAAAACGATGCTCGATCCAGCGCGGCTCAACGCGAAAACTCGAGCAGCGAGGTATCGTCTACACGCTCCAATACCTCATCATCAAGCTCGCAAACCAGTACCTCCCACGAATCGAGCTCGCATTCCAGCAACCATTCAAGCGCCAGCAGCGGGGCGTCCAGCAAACCTGACACCAATATTGATGGCGAACAGTCGAGCCGGGCCTCAAGCAGCGCCACCGCGAGTTCGAATTACCCACTGCCCAATCACTCAAGTTCAAAGACTACCAGCTCTGAATCTAGCTCAAACAATGGAGCCTCGAGTACCTCAAGCTACAGCGCCCCTCATTCGAGCGCTAGCAGTGAGTCCTCAAACAATAGTGGCTCTAATTCCAGCGCCAGTAGCGAATCCTCAAGCAGCAGCGACTCCCGTTCCAGCGCTAGCAGTGAGTCCTCAAGCCACTCTAGCTCGAGCATTGACGCCGATGGAAAGGCTCCTCGCGCTACGATACTCTTTCCCTCGGAGAGATCGACCACTGATAAACGCGAAATCACCATACGCGGAGTCGCCTACGATGAATCGGGGATTGAGAGTGTCCAAGTCAATGATCGGCCGGCAACGCTCTCCTACAATACATCGAGCGCGACAACACAAACCGTAAGCTCACCCGGGCCGTTCTGGCCTCGCCGGCGTTTAGTGGCCACAAACAGCCAGACAACCACGACGTCGACGGGCAGCGTCGAGGCTTATTGGGAAATCACGCTCCCACTGACGGTCGGCACCAATACCATTAATGTCGAAGTCACTGACAAAAGTGGCGAAACAGCGTCAGCAGCCGATCAAGTATCTGTCAATTGGAGACAGGTAACCACAACGTTCGACTTCAACCCCGCCACTCAGACGTTGTATGGTTTCGCTTCGAATGCCATGGTTGACTTTAATCTGAATTCAAAGCAACAGCGTGTGCACCTGGAGCCACAGTTTCCTCCAGTTAGCGGCTGCCTTCATATCGCATCCTCCAGCTACTACTATTTAGTGCATGCCAACGAGGATCACTACGCGCTGTACCGACTGAAAATCGACAACGGGGCGGACGCCGAAGAAACGTTTGAAGGGTATTTTTCAAAATCTCGGGATTACTTACGCTTCAAGAGTCAATTAGTGTGCGATTCCAATGGCGACTCACTCTATTTCTTGGTAAATCGCAGACTACCTAGTGAAGATACTATTCGCTCAGTCATCTACCACCGCTCCCTGGAAAAGCACTCCTCCTGGAGCACTCTCTACGAAACCGACGAAGCCTCGGTTTTGGTTTCTGACTTTGTATCCGGGAAAGACGCTCTTATCGGCTACTCAAGTTTCGATGAAAAAATAGTATCCATATCCAAAAGCGACGGGGCAATGGAAACGCTGTTTGACAACTACACAACGTTCACAATGCATGTTGCACACGGATCAACGAAAGAATTCGTTTACCTGACCACCTTCGACGGGATAGATCGAATAAATATTGCCGAGCAAAGTATCAGCACCATCGGCGAAGTCGAGTCCGATAACCCGTTACATTTTTCTCAACCGCGATCAACCTACCTGGACTCCGTTAATCATCGATTTCTTATTGGTGATAGCGACTATCACAGTATCATTTCCATTGATCAGCACACCGGGGAAAGAACTATCGCTCTCAGCAACGAGATGGGTACAGGCCCTAAAATGGTAGCCATTCGAGATGTAGTCCTAAATGAAGGCGAAACTTATGCTTATGTAATCGACGATGGCGGAAATGCTGCTGAGAAGGTTCTTGAAATTGATCTAGCCACTGGTAACCGTCGGCGAATTGGAGACATAAACAGTCAGTTCAATATCTCGGTGGCGGGCCTTGAACTAGATGCGTCAAACGATGCGCTGTACGTCGCAACTAATGATACCGTGTACCGCATTGACCTTTCGACAAATGGAACAACGACCCTTGCAATAAGCGATATCAATCAAGGAGCGGTTTTCTCCTCCATTTCCTCCATTGCATTCGACCATGAAAGCGAAACATTATTTATTTCTGACGCAGTGCAAGAGCAAGTTGTCGCGCTCAACGTAAACACATTAGAAACTACTCTGATATCCAGCGAATTTAAAGGGGATGGACAGACCTTCTTCAACATCAACGGGCTCGTTTTCCACCCTGACACCAAGCTCCTTTATGCCAGCAACCAGGGCCACGGAAACGTGCACAAGGTGGATACAGAAACGGGCAACCGGACTGAGATTGCAACCGCCTGCGCGCCTTCCTTTTCAAGCGGGGAGCCTGCTGACATGATTATGGGACTAAGTTTCGACTCAGAGCTCAATGAGCTGCTGTTGGTCGGCGACCGTGTGAGTCGAATCAACTTGAACACGTCTACCTGTAGCTATGACACCTACGACCATCAGCTATCAGTTGAGCCACTATCGGGAAGTCGTTTGCTGGCCGGCACCTTCGGAGCACTCAAGTTAATTGACGAGGAGACCGGCGAGGTCGTAGCCATTTCCCAATAAAGCCCGCTCTGTGCTTCTCGCCGGGTTTTTTGCCGGCACGCGGATGCGCCTGATCATACACCTTCGCCAAATGCTGAAAATCCAGGTGGGTATAGACCTGAGTGGTAGAAATATTCGCGTGACCCAATAGCTCCTGCACCAGTCGCAGGTCGCCACTGGACTCCAGCATGTGGCTGGCGAAGGAGTGCCGTAGCATGTGGGGATGGACGGGTTCGTCCATGTTCTGTTTGATGCTGAGCTGCTGCATTCTCAGCTGCACGGCGCGTGGGGTGAGGCGTTTGCCGCGCTGGCTGATGAACAGCGCGGACTCCTCCGCCGGGGCGACGGTTGCGCGCTCCTGGAGCCAGCGCTTGAGCGCGGCGCGTGCCGGGGTGCCGAAGAGGGGGGCTGCCGGGTTTTGTTGCCTTTACCGGTGACGACAATTGCGCCTTCTCGCTGCCCCAGCACGACTTAGGCTTTACCCTTTCTGTAGTGAGCCGTCAGCGAATGTATCCACACACTCCGTATCCGGCTTTGGAAGGCTAATCAACCAGCCTCGAAGGTTCCTTACCACAACGTTCGAACAGCTCTCTTTGACGGTAACTCCCCTCTCAATCCGTAGGTCGCCACCCACGTCATGTCGGAAGGTTTCTGGTTGTTGATTATCCGCCTGCAACCGGTCTTTCATGTCATCTAGCGCGACCAATACGGAGACTTGATAAAGTTCCTTTAATACCACCTCAAGCCCTTTCCCCAGCAACTCCTTTTTGGTGGACGCACCAATAGAGCGATCAGAAACCACTTCTACCAGATTCTGGTAAACCGGCGGCGTCTGAGGGTCGCCAGGACTACGAAGAATCAAAACGTTTTTTACCGATAAGCTGCTAAGGTCTTCGGTAACGTAAAAAATGGGGTATGTTTCGATATGAGTAGACTCAACTTCAATGTCGCTCCGGCGTGGCTTTACCGAGAATTTGCCGTCCACTGACAACGTTGAAAGATCCATGCCTTGCAACGCTTCAACCTCCTCCGATAACGGTTGGAGCACTTGGTTGGCCTGCTCACGCAACTTTTCCAATTTTCGGTCTTGGGCGCCTTGGACCATTGTCGCATGAAGAGCGATTTGAGCGGCAACACCTCCAGCGCCTCCTGCCCCTGAGTAGAGAATATTCGCTGATTCCACGCTATCGTCATGAGAAGCGACCCCTCGAAACTCAATGCCCTCTGGGTTGGTGAAAACCACCGCCACAGGCTCTTGAACGAGAGTGGACGCCTCGGGGGCGTGCCTATAGACCGCATAATCGTCCGTCTGGACGGTTCCGCAACCCACGCCCAAAAGGCTACAAGTAACACAGGTCAGCATCGCCCACCGAATCATGTTCCCTCTCCAGCGACCTCTACGGGAGCTTCTTCGACGAGCGCATTGCTGATTTCCAGTTTTGCACGCTCGAGCGCCTCAAAGTAAGCCATGGTCACGCCAGGAAAGCTCGGCGGCTCCTTCCAGTCACCCTCAACCGGCACCCGAATGTGAATCGGGTCAAACAGGTAGTACTCATTAGTATTGAGGTCCACCATGTAAAGCGTTCCCGTGACGGCCCCCTGGGGAGAACTGGTAGGTACGTAATTGGAGTACGTTCGCTCTACGCCAATGTGGCCGAACTCAATCACCATCAAGTGGTCCGCATCGACGACTTCGCGCAAGGCCCGATAATCTTTCTTGGGATAGCCGGACTCCTTAGGAGATTTAAACTTCGGCAAGCGCTGCATGGGCTCTTCGATATTGACCCATTCAACGTCCATCCCACGTTCCTCAAGAGTGCCTTGAAGCCCTTTCACGGCAATTGATAATTCATCGGTGCTTAACGTTTTAGTGTGCCCGGAAACGGCATCGTTGGCGACTGCGGCCGCAGCCAAGCACAACAAACAGGATGCCCCTGGCATGGTCATCCTTGCGGTTTCAGGAAACGATTTCTGATAAATGGCAACCCTTGCCGGTTCGTCGTAATAGCCGTTCGTAAGGGCGATGGGGTCCCGAGGCGCTGTTGCGCAACCCGTACCAATAGCGATGAATGTCAGCAAAAGAATGAGCTTGGTTTTCATGGTTTTCTCCAATTTATTATGAGCTTTGACTACCGTTTTTACTCTGGACTACGCACGCGTTGCTAATGAGCAATAAGCTACGTCAGACAAATAAGGTCTGAATGTCAAAGAGGTTTTAGATCGCGTGGAGTTTCGGAAGGGAGAGAAGATGAAGATATATACGACAAGCCTCACATCCTTGCGAATAACACCTGCAAAACGACGTTCAAAGTGACATTTTTTAACATTTGCGCGACAAAAGCAACACTAATTCGCTTATTGCTTCGTTATATCAAGTGTTGATTTTTATGTTATAAATACCGCTATTTTTTATCTTTATTGGTTCTATTGGCGCGAGGATGCGCCTGATCGTAAACCTTCGCCAAGTGCTGGAAATCCAGATGGGTATAGACCTGGGTGGTGGAAATATTCGCGTGACCCAGCAGCTCCTGCACCAGCCGCAGGTCGCCACTGGATTCCAGCATGTGGCTGGCGAAGGAGTGGCGTAGCATGTGGGGATGGACGGGTTCGTCCATGTTCTGTTTGATGCTGAGTTGCTGCATTCTCAGCTGCACGGCGCGTGGGGTGAGGCGTTTGCCGCGCTGGCTGATGAACAGGGCGGACTCCTCCGCCGGGGCCATGGGGGCGCGTTCCTGGAGCCATGTTTTTAGCGCCGCCCGTGCGGGTTTGCCGACCGGCAGTTGTCGGGCTTTGTTGCCTTTACCGGTGACGATGACGGCGCCTTCTCGCAGGTCCACATCCTGTACGTTCAGGCCCACGGCTTCGGCCAGACGCAGGCCGGAGGAGTAGATCAGCTCCAGCAGGGCGCGGTCGCGGCAGCCGAGAAACCCTTCCTCTTTGACTTCCACGAACTGGGTGGCCTGGTCCACGTCCAGCACTTTGGGGAGCTTTTTGGCGACTTTCGGAGCTTGCAGGCCGTCTGCGGGGTTGGTTTTGAGCCAGCCTCTGCGAATGCCAAAGCGGAAGAAGGCCCGCATGGAGGAGAGCCAGCGGCGCAGGCTTTTGCCGCTGAGGCCCTTGCGGTGGAGGCTGGCGAGGTTTTCCCGCAGGTGGTGGACGGTGATGGTTTTGAGGTCGGTCAGTTCTCGGTGTTCGCAGTATTTCAGAAACTTGTCCAAATCCCGGGCGTAGGCGTCTTCGGTGCGCGGGGAAAGGTGTTTCTCGGTGCGCAGGTAGGTGAGGAAGGCGGTGCGCTCGGGTTGGAAGGGGTGGGACATAGGGGTTTTCCGCTATTGGCAACGGCGAAAGCCTTGGGAGTGGCGGATGCGCAGGCTTATCCGCCCTACGGATAGCCCAAGATTAGCGTGGGAGGTGGTCGGGGAGCAAGCGGTTGAGGACTTCGGCGATGTAGCCCAGGAATAGGGTGCCCATGCTGGAGCGGTAGTAGTGGGGGTCGCGGTTGCCGATGGCGAGCAGGCCATAGGCGTTGCCGTGGACCAGGGGCACGGTGGCGACGGAGCCGATTTGCCCGGCGTTGTCGCCGAACAGAAACTTCAACTCGCCCTCACCCAAAGTCCCGCACATGGCCCGGTTGTTTTTCAGCAGCGGGGCGATGTGTTTGCGGGCTTCGCTGATGGAAACCACGTCGGCTTGGCTGCCGGGGATCCGGTCGGGGTGGCCGAACAGCAGCAGGCTGGTGTAGTGGATGTTGAAGTCTTGATCAAAGCTGAAAAACAGGGCGTCGATTATATCGCCCATGTCCCGCCCTTCGAGTAGGGCGAGCACCAGTCGCTTGGTTTTGTCGAACAGTTTGTCGTTTTCCCGGGCGTTGTCGAGTAGCTTGCTCAAGCGGTGGCGCATATCCATGTTGCGCTCGCGCAGCACCGAGACTTGCCGCTCCACCAGCGACACCGCCGGCCCGCTTTCATGGGGCAGCTCCAGGTCCGCCAGCAGTTTGCGCTGCCGGACAAAGAAGTCCGGGTGGGCTTCCAGGTACTCGGCGACCTGTTCATCGGTCAACGTCGGCTGTCCGGTGGTGTGCTCGCTCATAGTAGGGCCTGACTATATTTTAACCTGTCCGTGAAACACCGTCGTCGCGGGGCCGGTCATGATAACGGAGTGGCCCGGGCCCGGCCAGGTGATGGTCAGGGTACCGCCGCGCAGGTGGACCTTAACCGTTTCATCCAGAATCTGGCGCAGCCGGCCCGCCACTACGGCGGCGCAGGCCCCGGTGCCGCAGGCCAGGGTTTCCCCGGCGCCGCGCTCGTACACCCGAAGGTTGATCTCCCCCGGGGTAACCATCTGCATAAAGCCCGCGTTCACCCGCCGGGGGAAACGTGGGTGGCTTTCGATCAGCGGGCCCAGCTCTTCCACCGGGGCGCTGTCGACTTTGTTCACCAGCAACACGGCGTGGGGGTTACCCATGGAGACCGCGGAAATGTCGATGGTCTGCCCGGGCAGCTCCAGGTCATAGCTGACTGCCTGCTCACCGCCCTCAAAGGGAACCTCCGCCGGGGCCAGCTTGGGCACCCCCATATCGACTTCCACTTCGCCGTTTGGGGTCACCTTTAGGGTCATGTCGCCCTCGGCGGTTTCCACGCGAATGGTGCGCTTGCCGGTCAGTTTTCGCTCCAGCACGAAGCGGGCGAAGCAACGGGCGCCGTTGCCGCAGTTTTCCACTTCGCCGCCGTCGGCGTTGAAAATGCGGTAGCGAAAATCCACATCCGGTCGGCCGGGAGGTTCCACCAGCAGTACCTGGTCACAGCCAACCCCGAAGTGGCGGTCGGCGAGCGCGCGAATTTTGTCTGCATTCAAACGCACTTTTTGGGTGACGCCGTCGATTACGACGAAGTCGTTCCCCAGGCCGTGCATTTTGGTAAAGCGCAGGCGCATGGTCTTTCCTTACTTAGCCGCCGACTTGGCGGCGGGCTCGGCGTCGGGGAGCAACTGCTCGCCGCGCAATTGATCGTCAATGGTTTCCCGGGCGCGGACCAGGTGAGCGTGATCACCATCCACCAGTACCTCGGCGGGGCGACCGCGGCTGTTGTAGTTGGAGCTCATGCCAAAGCCGTAGGCACCGGTCGAGAGCATGGCGAGCAGGTCGCCGGGCTTCAAGGCCAGTTCCCGGTTCTTACCCAGGAAGTCGCCGGTCTCGCAGACCGGGCCCACCAAGTCCCAGGTTTTGACCTCGCCGCCATGTTCGGTCACGGGAACGATGTCCTGCCAAGCCTGGTAGAGCGACGGGCGAATGTTGTCGTTCATTGCGCCATTAATAATGGCGAAATTCTTGTGCTCTGTGGGCTTGAGGTACAACACCTCGGTCAACATCACCCCGGCGTTGGCGGCGATGGAGCGGCCCGGCTCGAACAGGAGGCTGAGGGGGCGGTCCCCCAGCTTGGTTTTGATCGCCTCGATATAGTCGCCGACCGGCGGGGGCACTTCATCCCGATAGGTCACCCCCAGGCCGCCGCCCAGGTCCAGGTGGTGAATCTCAATGCCTTCTTCGGCCAGCTCATCCACCAGCACCAGCAGGCGATCCAGCGCATCCATAAAGGGGGCGAGCTGGGTCAGCTGGGAGCCGATGTGGCAGTCCAGCCCCTGCAAGGCAATGCCGGGCAGCTCGCGGGCCCGACGATAAACCGCCGGTGCGCGCTCAATGGCGACGCCGAACTTGTTCTCTTTAAGGCCGGTGGAAATGTAGGGGTGCGTTTGAGCATCCACATCCGGGTTGACCCGCAGGGAGATATTGGCGGTTTTGCCACGCTCCGAGGCGAGTTGGGAGAGTTGCTCCAGCTCGGCTTCGGACTCCACGTTGAAGCAGAAAATGCCCACTTCCAGGGCTCGGACCATTTCATCCGGGGTTTTGCCCACGCCGGAGAACACCACCCGAGCCGGATCGCCCCCCGCGCGCAGCACCCGCTCAAGCTCGCCGCCGGAGACAATGTCGAAGCCCGCCCCCAGGCGTACCAGCAAATCCAGCACGGCCAGGTTGGAATTGGCTTTAATGGCGTAGCACACCATACCGGGGTGGTTCCCCAGCGCCTCGGCGTAGGCCAGGTAGTGCTGGGTAAAGGCAGCCCGACTGTAAACGTAGGTGGGGGTTCCGAACTCCAGAGCCACTTGGCTCAAGGGGACGTCTTCCGCAAACAACTCGCCATTACGGCGTTCAAATGCGCGCATAATTTGTCTCAAAATCGGGGGTTAGTCGCCCTGGGTCTCGTCGCCAGCAGTCTGCTCGGGGCTCTCTTCCTCGGAGCTTTCCTTGAGGCTTTCCTCGGTGCCTTCCTCAGAGCTTTCAGCCGGCGGGGTGTCCTCGGCCTCTTCGGGCAGGTAGAGCGGGCCTTTTTGGCCGCAGCCCGCCAGGAGCAATGCCGAAAGGGCGATTGCACTGGCAAACGCACGGAAGTGGGCGGTGCGGTGGTGCAGGGGCATGGCGGCTCCTTCGGCTGTCCGGCGACATAAGGTCGGGCGAAACACTATTGGCTATAACAACATTGGGTAAAACAAGGCGGGCAGTATAACCCCGGGCCGACAGGGGCTCAATGTGAAACCCCGGGGCCGGCCTCTCGGGGGCGGGGAAGGGGCGCTCGGCCCCTGTGGGTTAAGGGGCGGGCTAGAAAATCTTATCCAGCCGATCCCGGTAGCGATCAAAGGCTTCGAATTGGGGCATGTGGCCGACATCCTTCAGCTCGAAAAGCGTGGCGTTGGGGATTTGTTCGGCGACCCGCTGCCCCAACTGATCATAGCGGCCCAGCTCGTAGTCCACTCCCGGTTTCTTCCAGCCGCGCCCCGGGCCGGTGGTATCCCGGGTCCCAATGATCAGGGTGGTGGGGACGCTGAGTTGGTCAAATTCGTTGGCCACCGCTCCGGTGAAGATGAGGTCATAGGTCAGCGCATTGTTCCAGGCCACCCGTTCCCAATCCGGGCCGTTAATCCAACCGGCGTGAATGGCCGTCAGCGCTTCGTATTCGGGTTTCCACTGACCGTCGTAATAGTTCTTTTTCTGGTAGGCGCGTACTTTGTCCAGGGTTTTGCCCAATTCTTGTTGGTAGAAGAAGTCGGGGTCTTTGTACTCGACGTAGCGAAGGTAGTCTTCCAACCCCACGGGGTTGACCAGCACCAGCTGTTCCACACTGTCGGCATACTGCAACGCGTAGCGGGTGGCCAGCATGCCGCCCATGGAGTGGCCCATGACGCTGACCCGCTCCAGGCCGAGCTTGTCCACCAGTGCCCGGGTATTGGCCGCCAGGGCTTCGAAGGAGAACTGGTAATGCGCCGGCTTGGAAGATTTGCCAAACCCGATCTGGTCCGGCATTAGCACGCCATAGCCTTGGCCATGGAGGTGGTTCGCGGTCTTTTCCCAGTAATCGGCGGCGAAATTCTTGCCGTGCAATAACAAGACGGTGGGCTTTTCGTCTTTGGCCGGCAGGTGCATATAGGCCATTTCCAGCCGCTGGCGCTGGCTGTCAAAGGCGAATGTATGCACATCGAAAGGGTAGGGGTAATCGCTCAACCGAGCATCGTAAGACGGGGTTTTGTCCTCGGCCATCGCCAAAGCGGACAAGGCCGCCAGGGCAAGGACCAGTACGGCGGCGTGCAAGCAACGGGGCATAGGGCATCTCCTTGAGGCGGGTTTCGGCCATAGACCCTATACCGACAAGCCCACCGCTGCAATCGTTCTACCGGGTGGCCCAGGCGCGCTCGCCTTCCTCATAGGGCATGCAGCCGTCATAGCGGCCGGGGATGGCGACATAGCGCAACACCTCGGTGCCGCCTACTTCGGAGGTAAAGAAGCCGAACAGCGTGAGCTGTTTGATCAGGGTAAAGTAATGGAGCCGACCACTGGCGGCGAGCACGGCCTTGGCTTCACGGTCCAGCTCACGAATCAGTTCCGTGCGCTGGGCCGTATCCAACGCCATAAAACGCTGGCCGTAACGGGCCTCGGCCGAGGCTTCCAGCTGCGGAAGGCCACCGTGGAATAGGGCCTGCTCCTGCGGGGTGTAGCAGTCAGTCACAAAGACTTTCATAAAGGCGCCGACCCGGGCGTCTTTCGCCCCCGGGGTGTCGGTGCGGGGCAGAATGGTTTCCGCCACTTCATCGAGCAGGCGCACGTCCTCTTCGGTGAAAGTGTATGTGGGGGGCTGCGCCTCCCGGCTGCCCGTCGCGCAGCCGGCCAACGCGGCGGTGCCGCCCACCATGGCGGTACCGGTGGCGGCGGTGATCAGTTTGAGCAGTTCGCGTCGGTTCATTACAGATTCCCCTTCTTCAGCTCTTTCACCGCGTGGTCCACCGCCCGGGCGGTCAGCGCCATGTAGGTTAATGACGGGTTCACGTTGGAGGCGGAGGTCATGCAGGCGCCGTCGGTGACAAACACGTTGGGGGCATCCCACACTTGGTTGTAGCCGTTGAGGACCGAGGTGTTCGGGTCGCGCCCCATGCGGGCGGTGCCCATCTCGTGAATGCCCTGGCCCGGGGTATAGCCCCAATCGCTCCCCTGCACGTTGGTAGCGCCGGCGGCTTCGAGGATGTCGATGGCATCCTGAATCATATCTCGACGCATTTGCCGCTCGTTTTCCTTGATCTCCACGTCCATGGCGAGCACGGGCAGGCCCCAGTGGTCCGTGACGTGCTTATCCAGGTAGATACGGTTGTCGTGGTAGGGGAGAATTTCCCCAAAGCCGGTCATGCCGATGATCCAGCCGCCGGGCTGGCTGAGCGCGTTTTTCAGGTCGGCGCCCACCTCGAATTCGGCCACGTCCCGGTCCCAGCGTTCGCGGCTGGCCGCACCCTGGTACCCAAAGCCGCGCCGGTAGGGGCGCTCCTCGCCCCCGAGGTTGCGAAAGCGGGGGATGTAAAACCCGGCGGGGCGGCGGCCGTAGTAATACTTGTCCTCATAGCCGTCAATCTCGCCGGAGGCGCCGCAGCGGAAGTGGTGGTCCATGACGTTGTGGCCCAACTCACCGCTGCGACTGCCGAGCCCGCCTTCCCACACGTCGGTGGCGGAGTTCATCAAAATCCACGTGGAGTTGAAGCTCGAGGCGTTCAGAAACACCACATCGGCGGTGTACTCGTAGGTCTGGTGGTTTTCGGCATCAATGACTTCCACCCCGGTGGCCCGTTTTTTGTCCTTGTCGTACAGAACCTGGCTGACGATGGAGAAGGGCCGCAGGGTCAGATTGCCGGTGTTCACCGCCGCCGGCAGGGTGGAGGATTGGGTACTGAAGTAAGCACCGAACGGGCATCCCAGCCAGCACTTGTTGCGATACTGGCAGTTGGCCCGGCCCTGTTCCGGCTTGGGCTGGGTAATGTTGGCCACGCGGCTGTGAATCAAGTGGCGCTTGCCGCCAAAGGCCTTTTCAATGCGCTTGGCCGCGTCTTTTTCCACGCAGTTAAGGGGGATAGGGGGCTGATACTGCCCATCCGGCAAGACGTTCAGCCCGTCGCGGTTGCCGGCGATGCCCGCGAACTTTTCCACATAGTCATACCAAGGCGCAAGGTCCTGGTAGCGGATGGGCCAGTCCACGGCAATGCCCTCGCGGGCGTTGGCCTCAAAGTCCATGGGGCTTAGGCGGTAGCTGTGTCGCCCCCACAGAAGGGAACGGCCCCCGACGTGGTAGCCCCGGTACCAATCGAAGCGCTGCTTCTCCACATAGGGGTTTTTTTGCTCGTCCGCCCACATGCCATAGGTGGACTCGTTGAGCGGGAAGTCCCGGCTGAGCACGGGGTAGTTCTCGATCATTTCCTGGGTGGGTCGGTCGCGGTGGGGATAGTCCCACACCTCCTTGGTGGCGTTTTTGTAATCCTTCACGTGCTCAATATTGCGCCCGCGTTCGAGCAGCAAGACTTTCAGGCCTTTCTCGGTCAACTCCTTGGCGGCCCAGCCGCCGCTGATTCCGGAACCCACCACAATTGCGTCGTAATGATTATTCGCCATGGTATTTCTCTGCCACCCGTGTCTGCCATCAATGAATGGTTGTGCGCCCGGCCTGCCGGGTTATACATCGCATCGTCGAATAGCCGAGTACAGGGACTCGATCTTTTCCTCGTCCGTGGCGCGTTGCGGGATGAATTCCTGAGCCACATACCCCTCAAAACCGACCGATTCGATGGCGCGCATAATGGCAGGGTAGTTTAGCTCTTGGGTGTCGTCGATTTCGTGGCGACCCGGCACACCGGCGGTATGGTAGTGGCCAAAGTATTGGTGGTGGTCGCGAATCGTGCGGATGATGTCGCCTTCCATAATCTGCATATGGTAGATGTCATACAGCAATTTAAAGTTGGGCGAGTCCAGCCGTTTGCACAGCTCAATGCCCCAAGCGGAGCTGTCGCACAGGTAATCCGGGTGATCGACTTTGCTGTTGAACAACTCCATTTGCAGCACCACGCCGCGCTTCTCCGCCTGGGCCAGAACCTGTTTCAAGCCTTTGACCGCCGCTTTGAGCCCATCCTCCGGGTCCAGACCCCGGGCGTTGCCGCTAAAGCAAATAAGGTTGCGGTAACCCGCCTCGCTCACCAGCTCGATGTGTTTGCGATAGCTCTCGATAAGGGCGCTATGGTGCTCGGCGTTGCCCCAGCCTTCCTCCAGGCTGGGCTCGGCACCGTTACACATGGAAGAGTCCACGCCGTGCTCTTTCAGTATAGGCCACTCCCCCGGGCCGATCAGGTCGATGGCCGAGAAGCCGATGCGCTTGACCAGCTGACAAAGCTCTTCCACGGACAGGAAGTTATAGCTCCAGCGGGCGACGGAATGGTGGATATTGCCTTTCAGGGGCTCGGAGCCCGCCGAAGCGGCGCTAATACCATCGCCCCTAGCCAAAGCGCTGGAGCCGAGGGTACCCAAGGCGCCGAGGCCGGTAACCCCCAGAGCGCTGGCAACCGCGCCGCGCAATAGGGCACGACGCTTAATGGCATCGGTCATGGTGGGGCCTTCCTGTTATCAATTATTAATGAAAGCGAAATATTATATGATATTTAAATGCCAAGATTACCCCCATACTCCACCGAATTCCAGAGTCCCATGAATTTTTACTCGGCTTTACACTTCGGCCAAGGCGGCATTCAGGCGCTGCTCCAGTTGTGCTTTCAGGTCCAGGTAATGGCTGAGCTGCAAACCCAATTGCGGGGCCAATAAATCCCGGCACTCGCTCAGGTCCAGGTCGGTAATGTAGCAGGGGTAGCGCTCTCCCAGGCGACGTTGCGAGAGAATATACCCGGCGACCGCCCGGAACAGCTCATCGCCGTAATCCAGCGCCGAAAACTCCCGGCCGTTCCAGTAGAGGGTGTAGAGGATGTCGCCCTCGGGCCCGGGCTCGGCAATCACCTGAAGGTCAATGAAGGGTAAGCGAGCAATGTCTCCCGCGCCGGCTCGCTCTTCCTGGTAACCCCTTCCCTGGTCGATTGGGCCACAAAGCTCGAACAGGCGAACGGCGGGCGAGGCGGCACCGGCCCCTCGATCGGAACTGGCCGCCAGCCGCGCCAGCACCGCTCGCAGAAAGTGATGCAACGGGCGCAACAGGGTCGTGTGGCGGTAAAAGCTCAGCCGAGTCACCAGCAGGGTGCCGAGCTCATCCACCAGCGTAATTTCCGCCGCTTCCCCCACCACCTGATAGAACAAATAGACCCCCGGCTGGCGAACGCATTCGGCCATCAGTTTCAGGGGTTTATCGCGTAGGGCGTAGCGGTCGACCACGATGGGGCTGTACTCAAGCTGGGGGTTGCTCAGTTTATCAATCAGTGCCTCGTAGCTACCGTAGCGGGTCACATGAGGCTGTTGCTGCAAAAATTGAATCAGAATATAGCTGTCCGCCGTTTCCAGAACGTAGCGGCTCGTGGCCGGGCGGGTGCCCGAATAGTAGCAGCCGACGATGTCCTGCCAAAGCTCTTCCAGGCGCTGGACCACCAGGTTCCCCTGGCTGCCGAGACAGCGAATACTCACTTCCGGGGGTGCAACGCCGCGCCCGGGCGGCGCCAAGCGCAGGTAATATTGCAGGCCGTTGGTGATCGCATCCTGGTCGTAGTGGCGGCACAGCACCTCCCGCCAGCTGTTGAGCTGAACCAGGTCCAGGGCCTGTACCAGGTTCTCGTGCAGGCCGCTGAAGTCCAGTGCATCACTCTGGCTGCTGAGCATTTGCAGGCCGCGCTCGTGTAGCCGCCGCTGGGGCTCCACCCCCAGGTTGAATAGCAAGAGCAGGCGCTCAGCGCGGGCGCCGGTTTGAAACGGCTCGTGGGTCTGACTGACCCGGGGTAGGGGCAGCCATTGGCTCAGCCACTGCCACAGTTGCTGGCGCTGAGGGGCGGAAAGACTGACCTCTCCTCCCTGAACGTCGAACCAGGTCCCGGCCGTCATGACGCCATTGCCGTAACTCCACAGCAACAGCTCGCTTAAATGGCGGGCCCGCTTGAGCGGCGTGCCTTCGGGGTGCCCGTCGCGGCTGCGGAAGATGGCCCAGAAGCGTGGGGTACCCGGCGCGCTCTCCGGCTCTTGCACAAAGAGCAGGGCCGGTTCGGCCATGTCTTGGGAAATGTCGGGGTTGAGCCACTCCACCTTGCCGGCTTTGCGCTCGAAGGCGGCGTGGAGCTTGCGGCCCAAAATCATAAGCTCTTCATCGCTGATACGGGCCTCGGCGCTGTCTTTGCTGATGGCGCTGATCATCCGGTAGCTGGCACTGAGCTCCGCCACCAGCCGGCTGCGCTCGCGTATGACATCCGGCACTTTCCACTGACGTCGTTGGTCCAGCCGCGTCAGCTCTTCCCGGCTCCAGCCCCACTCGGCTACTAGGCGTTCGAGCAGCTGCCGCTGCCAGGACTTCGCGCCAGAGCGAGGCGGGCGGGTCAGGGGCTTGTCCACTTTAAAGTAGAGACAACGCCGGGCCAGCTCCAGGCGGGAGGGGTCTTCATCCGCCGCCTTGAGGTAGGACTCCAGGCGCCGGTAGATCATCAGGTAAGGGTCAAGCTCGTCGGGGACAGGGGGTTGCTGGTAGACCGCCTCCTTGAAGGTCAGCGCCAGCGGCCGCCGCTCCGGCCCACGAGTGTAAGCTTCCAGTAGCATCAGCTTCAGCACGGACTTGTGGGGAGATTCGATGCCCTTGTACAGGTGCCAGATGCCGGCGCCCACAAATTCGTCGGTGGGGATATCCGGTAGGCCACCGAAGTCGATCACTTCCCCGGCGTTAAGGAAACGCTGATGCAACAGCCGGTGAGCGTGGTGGGCATAGTCCGCCTCGCAGCGGGCCGGCACAAACCACCACAAAGGCAGTTTGCCGCCAAGCCAGAGCGCCGTGCGGTAGAACTCGTCCAATAGCAGAAAGCGCTGAGCCGTACCGCTGCCCTCGGCGCTCAGTTGGCCCAGCTGGCCGGTGCGAAAGTGACCCGGCTCCATCAGGAAGAAGTGCAGTTCCAGGCGCAGATGCTCCTCGGCCCAGCGGGAGAGCTGCTGACACTTGCGCAGCAGTTGATCCCGCCCGCCCCGTTCGAGCTCGGGGCGGTGGCAAACCCAAACATCCAGGTCACTGCCTTCGCTCTGGGCGATGGTCCCCACGCTGCCCATCACGAACAGCGCTTCAATGTCCGCCGTTCGGGCGCTCGGGTCCCGGCCGTGATGAAAGCTGCGGGCCAGGACGCGAGCGCGGCGAATATTGTCTTTTTCGGGTGTGTAACCACTCACTCCCGAGGGCGTACTGTGGGAGACGTAACCGGGAAGCATGGGATGATTGACGTGGAACATCAGCGGCAGTAGTGCCACCAGGTCTTGCTGGCGTTCGCTCAGCCCCGCCAGCATCCGGCGGTGGCGTTCACGGTTGAGTTTGAGAAAGCGCTGGCGGAGGTGCTTGAGCTGGTGACGATCCAGGCCCGCGTCAATATCGTCCAGCTCAATAACCTGAGAGCGCATCCCCCGGCCCCCAACGGCTATTTATGTCCGGGGGTGGTGGCGGCCGAGCGCACCACTTGGGCCAGGGTGCGGTAGAGCAACGCCGGCTTGATGGGTTTGCTAATGTAGTCGTTCATGCCCTCCGCCAGGCAGCGTTCACGATCACCGCGCAGGGCCTGGGCGGTCAGGGCCACAATGGGGATATCGGGGCGCTGGTGGCCGGCGCGAATGATGCGAGTGGCCTCGTAGCCGTCCACTTCCGGCATCTCTAAATCCATCAAAATCACATCGTACCGGTCCACCTCCCGGTAATAGCGCTCCAGCGCCTCGCGTCCGTCAGTGGCCAGGGTGACGACCACGCCTCGCTTGGCGAGAATGCCCTGGGCGACTTGTTGATTCACCCGGTTGTCCTCGGCCAACAGCACTCGCAAGCCGTTGAGAACTTCCTCCTCGCTCACGGCGGGGGGCTCGTCCGCGCCAGGGTCCACCAGCCGATTGGAAAAAATCTGGCTAAGGGCGTCGAACAGGCGGGACTCGCTCACCGGCTTGTTCAGGAAACCGTCCACCCGTTCGGCGTTATCAGTGCCGTTGAAAATCTCGTCCCGGTGGTAGGAGGAGATCAGCAGCACCTGGGGCGGCTGACTCAGGCCCGCTTCGGACTTGAGCTGGATGGTCGCCTCCAGACCGTTGACCTCCGGCATTTGGTAATCCATTAGCACTAGGTCGTAGGGGCGTCCCCTCTCTTCAGCCGCCCGGACCTGTTTGAGCGCGGCCGCGGCGCTGTCGGCTTCGTCCGCTGCTATGTGCATGCTCTGCAGGGTGCGACCGATGATTTCCCGGGCGAGCGCGTTGTCATCCACGATCAGCGCGCGCAGATGCTCAAAGCGGTTGGGTTCTTCTTTCAGGGTTTTGGCGCCGATTTGGCTATGCTCAAACCAAGCGGTAAAACTGATCCGGCAGCCCTTGCCCGGCTCGCTGTCGATGTCCAGCCGCCCGCTCATCAGGCGAATCAGGTGGTAGCAGATGGCAAGGCCGGTGCTGCTATGGAGCCCGGTCTGGGAAAGCAACTCTCCGGAGGCCATGGCATTGAAGCGGGCTTCGAGCTTGGCCACCTGCTCGGCGCTCATGCCCACCCCAAAGTCGGTAATACTGAACTGGAGCTTGACGCCCTCCACCGAGGTTTCCATCTGGCGCACGCTCAATAGCACCTGCTGGCTGGTGGAGTATTGCAGGGCGTTATCCACCAAGTGGCTGAGAATTTGTCCCAGACGGGCGGTGTCCCCCCGCAGAAACCGGGGCACCTCCGAGTGCAGGTCGTAGGTGATGTCTACCTGGCGATGGCCGGCGCTCACTTCGAACAGGCGCGAGAGCTTTTCCAGCACCTGTTCCAGGTCAAAGTGGGCGTTTTCCAACACAATGCGCCCGCTCTCGATCTTGGAAAAATCCAGCACTTGGTTAATGATGTGCAACAGAGAGTCCGCCGCGGAGCCCATGCTGTCCAGGTAGCTGCGCTGCTGGTCGTTCAGAGGCGTGTCACGCAACAGGTGACCCAGACCAATAATGGCATTCATCGGGGTGCGAATCTCATGGCTCATTCGCGCCAGAAATTCGCTTTTGGTGCGGTTAGCCAGGTCGGCTTGGGTGCGGGCGGCGATCAGCGCCTCCTGGGTACGGCGCCACTGCTCCGGGCCGGTGGAAGCGGAGGCGTCATCCGCCGCTTTCCGGGCCTTAAGCTGTGCCAGCTCCTGCTCCAGCTGGCGAATGCGCTCCTGCAAGGATGCCTTATCTGTCGCCATGGTTTGAATACCGATGGGGGTTGGTCACTTCGGCGCTGGTACCACCGCTGCTATACGCGAAGTCAGCGGCGTTTTGCCCACTATACTCCCAAAGGCGACCGGAAAACTCGGGTGGCGCCCATAAATCCGATAGGTCGCTATCGGTAATCGAAGGTGATCCTTAAGGCTAGAACACTTTGAGGCGTTTTGCCAAAGGATTTGGATGCGCAAAAACAATAAGGTTATTGAATGAACGATCAACTTTCTCCCTTCTCCCGCACCGACTGGCTTAGCGGGGCGCTCGGTGTGGTCGGGCTGGCACTGGTGCTGTGGCTGCCCAGCCCCGAGGGCCTCTCTCCCAGCGCTTGGCATGCCCTGGGGCTGACTTGGCTGATGGCGGTGTTTTGGATTGCGGAAACGTTGCCGCTGGCGGTCACCGCGCTGTTGCCCATTGTCCTGGGGCCGCTGCTGGGTCTGGCAGCGCCCCCAGAGGTTACCCGCGCCTATGCCCATCCCCTGATTTTTCTGTTTCTGGGGGGCTTCGTTCTGGGCCTGGCCATGGAGCGTTGGCGTTTGCACGAGCGCATTGCGCTCTGGATTCTCTCGGCCGTGGGCGGCACCACACAGCGCGAAATCGCCGGCTTTATGCTCGCCACCGCGTTTTTAAGCATGTGGGTGAGCAATACGGCCACCAGTATTATGATGCTGCCGATTGCCCTGTCAGTGATTCAAGTGAAAACCCCTCGGGACGCCCGCCAGGGCAACCCTTACGCCGTGGCGTTGCTACTGTCGGTGGCCTACGCCGCCAGCATCGGGGGCATAGCCACCTTGATTGGCACGCCGCCCAATGCGTTGCTCGCGGCCTATTTGTCCGACCAACACCAGATTGAGCTCGGTTTCGGCGAATGGATGCTGATCGGCCTGCCGGTCAGCATCCTGATGCTTGCGCTCGCCTGGGTCTGGCTCACCCAAGTGGTGGCGCGGGGCAAGACCGGGGGCACGGCGGCGGCCGTTGCTCACTCGGACAGCGGGCGGGCGCTATTTCGGGAGCAACTCTCGGCTTTGGGCCCGCTGACCCGAATGGAGCGGCGGGTCGCCCTGGTGTTCGTGGTAACGGCAGCGGCCTGGATGAGTCAGCCGCTGCTGGCCCAGTGGCTGCCGGCGGAGACGGTGACCGATACCGGTATCGCCATTGCCTGCGCCATCGCCCTGCATCTGCTGCCGGCCGGAGACGGCAAAAACCGGCTGATGAACTGGGAGAGCTCGCAAAAGCTACCCTGGGGCGTGCTCTTGCTCTTTGGCGGGGGCTTGGCGCTGGCCGGCATTATTCAGGAGTCGGGCCTGGCGCAAGCCATTGCCTCGGGCTTGGAACAGCTCGACCGCTGGCCCATGGTAGCGATCGTCGCCGCCGTCACCGTGATCTTTCTCACCGAAGTGACCAGCAACACCGCCACGGCGGCGGCCTTCATGCCGCTGTTGGGCGCCCTGGCACTGGCCCTCGGTCTGCCGCCGCAGGCGCTGGCCGTACCCGCCGCCATTGCGGCCAGCTGTGCCTTTATGCTGCCGGTGGCCACGCCCCCCAACGCCATTGTATTCGGTTCGGGCCAACTCACGGTCCGGCAGATGGCTTCCGCCGGGCTGGCACTGAACCTGATGGGGGCCGCGCTGGTTACGGCGACTGGCACCTTGTTGATTTATTGGGACGTGTTTTAACGCCGTGGTCGACCGGGTTGCTGTGGGGAGCGTTTGTCGGATTAGCCGCAGGCATAATCCGACAGCCACTTCCTAGCCCTCCAGCATGGCCCGGGCGCGTTTGACCGCCGCGCGTACCTGCTCTGGAGCGGTGCCGCCGGTGTGGTTGCGGGCCGCGACGGAGCCTTCCAGGGTCAGCACATCGAATACATCCTGTTCGATGGTATCGGAGAACTGCTTGAGCTCCTCCAGCGTCATTTCTGAGAGGTCTTTGCCGGTTTCAATGCCATAGGCGACGGATTTACCCACCACTTCGTGAGCATCGCGGAACGGGGTGCCCTTGCGCACCAGGTAGTCCGCCAGGTCGGTGGCGGTGGAGAAGCCACGGCGGGCGGCTTCGTACATATTCTCTTTGCGCGATTCGATGGCCGGAATCATGTCGGCAAAGGCCCGCAGGCAGTCCTTCACGGTATCCACCGCATCAAACAGCGGCTCCTTGTCCTCCTGATTGTCCTTGTTATAGGCCAGGGGCTGGGATTTCATCAGGGTCAGCAGGCTGATCAAATGGCCATTAACCCGGCCGGTTTTGCCGCGTACCAGCTCGGGTACGTCCGGGTTTTTCTTCTGGGGCATGATGGAGGAGCCGGTACAGAACCGATCCGGCAGGTCGATAAAGCCGAACTGGGCCGAGGTCCACAGCACCAGCTCCTCGCTGGCCCGGGAGAGGTGGGTCATCAGAAGACTGGCAAAGCTGCAGAATTCGATGGCGAAGTCCCGGTCGCTGACCGAATCCAGGGAGTTTTCCGTGGGCTTGTCGAAACCCAGCAGCTCTGCGGTCATGGCCCGGTCGATCGGGTAGGTGGTCCCGGCCAGGGCGGCGGCGCCCAGGGGCGACTGGTTCATACGGGCACGGCAGTCAAGCAGGCGGCCGTGGTCGCGCTGGAGCATTTCGAACCAGGCCAGCAGATGATGGCCGAAGGTGACCGGCTGGGCGCTCTGCAAATGGGTGAAGCCGGGCATAATGGTGTCGGCTTCGCGCTCGGCCAGATCGAGCAGCCCTTTTTGCAGGCGGCTCAGTTCAGCGCTGACCGCGTCGATTTCATCCCGCAGGTAAAGGCGGATATCCGTGGCCACCTGGTCGTTGCGCGAGCGGCCGGTGTGCAGTTTCTTCCCGGCGATGCCGATGCGCTGGGTCAGCGCCGCTTCCACGTTCATGTGCACATCTTCCAGTGCCACGGACCAATTGAACTGTCCGGCTTCTATGTCGGCACGCACCGCTTCCAGGCCCTCCAGAATCAGGTCCCGCTCTTCGATGCTCAGCACCCCCACCTTGGCCAGCATAGTCGCGTGCGCCACCGAGCCCTTGATGTCATGCTGATAGAGGCGATAATCAAAACCGACCGAGGCGGTAAAACGTTCGACAAAGGCGTCGACGGGTTCGGAAAAGCGGCCGCCCCAGGATTGGTTGGTCTGCTCCGAAGATTGATCGCTCTGACTCATGAAGACACTCGCTGTAGTTTGACGTGGGTAGCAAATTTGGCGCCTGCGACTACCGAAATCGCTAAAAACGCGTAGGATACTTATTGAGGAATCAATTTCCCTCAAAGGGCGCACAGTATAAACCAGAAGGGCTCTGATTTGACCGACTCTCACGCCAGCCGCACCGACCGAGCGGAAAGCGACAACTTTCTGCCCAACCTGTGCGCCCCCCAGGCCGTGCTGGTGCTGGTGTTGGTGGCGGAGCTGCTCTCGTTGCTGCTGGCGATGATCAACCGCGGGCTGGCCCACCTCACCTGGGACGCGGTGGCCCTCTACTCCTTCCAAGTGCAGTGGATTGTGCTGGTCAGCGCCGTGTTGCTGTGCCGGCTACAGCCGTCGCTGAACCGTTGGCCGGCGGTGCGCGCGGGCGCGGTCAGCTATGGGCTGGTACTGCTGGTCACGCTGGTGTTCTCCCTGCTCGGCCAGTGGCTGATGCAGGGGTTTCTCGGCGCCCCCTGGTCCCTGAACCTCTGGCAGCTGGCCGAGAACCTGCTGAGCGCCGCCATTCTGGCGGGCATCGGGCTGCGCTATCTCTACCTACAGCAGCAACTGCGCAACCAACAGCAGGCCGAGCTGAATGCCCGCATCCAGGCGCTGCAATCCCGTATTCGGCCGCATTTTCTGTTCAACAGCCTCAACAGCATCGCCAGCCTGATCGCCACCGCGCCGGACCGAGCCGAACGGGCGGTGGAGGACCTTGCCTCCCTGTTCCGGGCCAGCCTGGCCGAACCGGCGCTCATTCCCCTGGCCCGCGAACTGGAGCTGTGTCAAGGCTACCTCGCCATGGAGCAACTGCGCCTGGGGGACCGGCTGCGGGTGGACTGGCATTTGGAGGCGCTGCCGGAAAGCACCATGATTCCGGCGCTGCTGCTGCAACCGCTGCTGGAGAACGCCGTGTTTCACGGCATTGAGCCACGCCCCGAAGGGGGTGACATTCAAATTCAAATCGCCCGCTCCGGCATGCAGCTGGCGATTCGCATCGATAACCCCTTGCCGGCCACCGGCCATACCAGTGAGCGGCCGAGCAATAAAATGGCACTGAACAATGTCCGTCACCGCCTACAGGCCCACTTCGGCCAGGCCGCGCGCTTGTCCGAAACCCGCGATGGCGGTAGGTTTACGCTGATTATCACATACCCGTTGGAGTGAGCCATGGATGTATTGATCGTCGATGACGAACCCCTGGCGCGCGAGCGTCTGGCCCGCATGGTGGGCCAGTTGGAAGGCTATAATGTCGTCGCTGAAGCGGGCGATGCCGACGCCGCCATGGTCGCCATTCAGGAACAGGACCCGGACGTGGTGCTGCTGGATGTGCGCATGCCGGGGGAGGACGGGGTCAAGGCCGCCCACCGAATCGGCGCCCTTGAGGACCCGCCCGCGGTGATTTTCTGTACCGCCTTTGACGAGTACGCGCTGGACGCCTTCGGCACCCAGGCAGTGGGTTACCTGCTCAAGCCGGTGCGCCGCGAACAGCTGGAAGCGGTATTGGACAAAGCCCGTACGCCCAACAAGTTGCAGAAACAGGCCCAACAAGGCAAGCCCAAAGGTCGCAGCCATATCAGCGCCAAAACGCCACGCGGGGTGGAGCTGATTCCGCTGGAGAACGTGCGCTATTTTATGGCGGACCAAAAGTACGTCACCGTCTATCACACCGGCGGGGAACACCTGCTGGATGACACGCTGAAAGAGTTGGAAGACGAGTTCGGTGAGCGCTTTTTACGCACCCACCGCAGCGCCCTGGTCTCCATGCCCCACATTCAGGCCATGGAACGGGACAGTGAAGGGCACTACCGGGTGAGACTGGCGGATACCGAGGCGCGCCCGCCGGTCAGCCGGCGCCATGCCGGGGCGCTCAAGGAGCTTTTGCAGTCACTGTAACGGCCGTCGGGCTTACTCCGCCTTTTCAGACCGAATTTCCTGAAAGGCCTCGCGTGCCCGCTTGAGTTTTTCAAAGAAAGCGGGCGTGGCATTATCAAACGGCGCCTGGCCGCGCTCGGCCCGTTCACGTTCCATGGCTTCATACCGGCGCTGGGCCATCTTCTCAATACGCTGGCGGTCCTCGGGGGTGAGCTCCAGCCCCATGTCCCCCAGGTTTCTCTGAATATTCCCTTCCCGAAAACCGGCGATGGGCATGTCGCCATAGCCGCGTCGGTTCGCCAGTTCGCTCCAGGCAAACGCCTCCAGCAACTGGCGTTTGGCCTGGGCTTGATTCTCCTGCTGGTTGGCTTCAATCGCACGGGAGGTGGCGTTGAAGGCCAGCAGGTCGAGCGCATAAGCCGAGCCTTGCGTCGCCGCCTGCTTGAGCAACACTTCGGCGCGCAGAAAGTCATGCTCATTGGCCGCCTGAAATCCCAGCCGCTGCTGAGCGTACATATCCCCCGAGGCGGCCAGGGCCTGCAGGGTTTCCCGGTCGTAGTACTGATAACCGGTGGATTCGCGATCAAAGCCCCGCTCCCGAGCCCATTGCTCGTAGGCCGCTTCATCTTCCGGAGTAATGCCCGCCGCCTCCAACAGGGCCGCTTCGGTGGGGGAGTCGGGCAGGGCGGCAAGGCGGTCCCGCAGGGTATCCCCCTGCGCTTGCGGGCCGGGGCGGGCGCTCTGCTCCAAGGTGCCGGCGAGCTTGTCCCGCAGCGCGAGCCAGGCTGCCTCATCCTGCGAGTCGGGAGCGGCAGACGGTTTATCGTCGGTGGCGGGCGTTTTTTTCGCTGAAGCGGCCGTGGCCGCAGTTTGGTCCCGCGACGGCGGCGTTTCCAGCGGCCACCAATACCAAGCTGCTGCTCCGAAAGAGGCCAGAAGGATCACAAACACAATGGGTCGCCCAATCACGTTGAATCTGCTCATACCGAATTACTCAGATTGGAACGCATCGATAACGGTTTTCGCCCAGGGCTCCAGCGCCTCGGCGGCGTAAAGCAACCGCCCCTGATGAAAGCGGGCCTGAATGCGAAACGGGTCGTGCACCCGGCTGTTGTCCAGCAGCAGAGCCTGGTCCGCCACGGGAAGGGCCTGGATTAACTGCCCCAGAGAGCGCTCAACCCGCGGGCCGATTTTGGCCTCGGGCACAGCGTGGCCGCCTTCGCCGACCCGCTGTTCCACCCGCAGGCGGTTCAGCGGTATCGCGGTCAAATGAATCGCGTAGAGTTCAACGGCGTAGCCCGCGCACTTGGCCTCGTGAATAAAATCCAGTTTCGAGGGGTGCGAGAAGACGGTTTCAAAGCAGAACGAGCGCTGCTGCGCCAGCGCCAAATGGCGACTGCGTTCGACCAGGCGCATGGCCTCATAACTATGGGCCTCGGGGGCGTCGGGCCACATTTCCCGGGCGAGCACGTCGGCGTTGAGGAAGGGAATCTTCCGGGGCGCCAGGTAGGTGTTGTAAAAGGTGGATTTGCCGGCCCCGTTACCGCCCACCAGTAAAATCACCACGGGCCGCTTCGCGTGGGTCATACCCCGGAGACGACCCGCTTGCCCTCGGGGGTATAGGCAACGATACGCGAGCCATCCTCTGGGTCCACCCCGTAGCGGACCGGGGCCGCACTGACTCGACCGGGCAACCGGCCCGAGCGGCGGTCGGCCTCAAGCTCGTCCACGATGCTGTCCATCGCCACATCCTCGGCCTGACTTTCTTCAAGCCGAAGGGTCACCAGCCCCTGCATGAGCGCCAGACGCTGATCCGAGGTCATCATGCGGGAGATCAATTGCCCGAGCGAGGCCCAGTACTCAATCTGGCGAGGCACCGAGCGGTGCTCCAGGGCGGCCTCCTGCTCGGCCTTCTGCATCAGGGCCGGGTTTAAACGAATCGGTTTTTGTTGAGCCATAGCGAGTGCCTCTTAGGTGCCACCTCCGAAACAAAAATGGCAACGCCGTGGATATGACTTGATAGTAGCAACCCGCTGCATTTTGAGCAAATTGCTACACTTTCCCCTGAACCTCAACCCTGGACCTCATGATCCTCTTCCCTTGGCCCCCGCCTCTGTCTGGTATCATCCCCTTTTATCTGCATCCGCGACTGGACGAATTATGCCCGAGACGTTACGCATTGCTACCCGGAAATCCCTGCTGGCCCTGTGGCAGGCGGAATATGTCAAATCCGAACTGGAAAAACACCACTCCGGCCTGAAGGTGGAGCTGGTGCCGTTAACCAGCCGGGGGGACAAGATTCTGGATGTGCCCCTGGCGAAAGTGGGCGGCAAGGGCCTGTTCGTAAAGGAGCTGGAGCACGCCATTACCAGCGATGAGGCCGACATTGCGGTGCACTCCATGAAGGACGTGCCCATGGAATTCCCCGAAGGGCTGGGCCTGCCGGTGATTTGCCCCCGGGAAGACCCCCGCGATGCCTTTGTCTCCAACCAATTCGAGCAACTGAGCGACATGCCCGCCGGCACTGTGGTGGGCACCTCCAGCCTGCGCCGGCAGTGCCAGATTCTGGCGGCCCGGCCGGACCTTCATGTGAAATTCCTGCGCGGCAACGTCCAAACCCGCCTGCGCAAGCTCGATGACGGCGAGTACGACGCCATTGTGCTCGCCACCGCCGGCCTGGTCCGGCTGGAGTTGGAAGAGCGCATCCGCAGCCGCATCGCTCCGGAAGAGTCATTGCCCGCCGGGGGGCAGGGGGCGGTGGGCATTGAGTGCCGCAATGACGACGCGCGCACCATCGAGCTGATCAAACCCCTGCACCACGAGCCCACCGCCGAGCTGGTGCGCGCCGAACGCGCCATGAACCGGCGGCTCGAAGGTGGCTGCCAAGTCCCTATCGCCTGCTATGCTATTCCGTGTGAAGAAGGGCTTTGGCTGCGCGGGCTGGTGGGTTCACCGGATGGGACCGAAATGCTCTACGATGAGATTCGCGGTCCCATTCCCGAAGGCGAAGCCATGGGCATCACCCTGGCGGAGCGCCTGCTGGAGGCCGGTGCCGGTCGCATTCTGGCGGAGGTCTACGGGGAGGAGCGCCCGCAGTGAGTGCGCTCGCGGGCCTACAGGTCCTGGTCACCCGGCCGGAACCTCAGGCCGGACGCTGGGCCCAACAACTGCAGGCGCTCGGTGCCGTCCCGCTGGTAGCGCCCATGATGACTCTCGAGGCCGTCAGCGAACCCGAAGCGAGAGAGGCGATCAAAGCCTGCATCATGGACTTTGATCTCTACCAGAAAGCCATTTTTGTCAGTCAAAACGCCGTGGCACACGCCTTTGACTGGCTCGATCATTACTGGCCCCAGTTGCCGATGGGTGTGGAGTACTATGGTGTGGGCGAGCGCACCGCTCGGGCCCTGGCCGAAGAGGAGGTCGAAGTCACCGCCTGGCAGTCCCGTGGGGCCATGAACAGCGAAGCATTACTTGAAGCGCCAGAGTTGCAGAATGTGGCCGAACAGCGCATTGTGATTTTTCGTGGCGTGGGCGGACGCGGCCTATTGGGGCAAGCCCTGCGCGAAAGGGGCGCCCGAGTGGATTACTGCGAGCTGTATGAACGCCGCTGTCCCGAGGATGCGGTGGAGCGGCTACGCCGGGCGCTGGCACCGCGGCCCACAACCAGACTGATCGTCGCTTTACACAGTGCCGAGACTCTGGACAATTACCACCAAACCCGGGGCCAACTGGCGGAAGAGTCCGACGCTTTGGCCCAGGCTCCACTGCTGGTGCCGGGCGAACGCGTGGCGCAGCGTGCCCGAACACTGGGCTACCACCGCGTGCTGGTGGCCGAAAATGCCACGGACCCAAGTATGCTGGAAGCGTTAGAAGCCGCCAGCCAGGACCCAATACTTTTTCAGACCGACGGAACCCGCTACCGTGACTGACAACGACAAGCCCGACCAAAAGCCCGATGACCAGCCCGCCGAAACCTCGGCGGAGGCCCAGACGCCCGCCAGCCCCTCCAATAGCGGGCCGACCGACAAGGAACCGCCTAAAAACAAGCCCAAGCCGGGCCCCCGGCGGGCGCGCCACTGGGGGCGCTGGTTGTTTGCAATTGTGTGGGTAGGGCTGACCCTCGCCGCCGGCTATGGCGTCTGGTGGGTATGGCAGGATTTGAATGAACAGCGCGCGATCGTCTCCGAGCTTCGCGAAACGGTCGCCGAACAGGAAGAATCCCTCGAACAACAGAACCGTGAACTCCGGCAGGCCCCCGAACAGCTCAAGCGTGAATTAAGCCGCGAACTCGATCAGAGCCAACGCGGGCAGTCCGAGATGCTGTCGAGCCTGGAGCAGCGGATGAACCGGGTCGACCGGCGCTTGAGCGCCATCGCCAGCACCAACCGGGAAGACTGGAAGCTGGCCGAGGCCGAGTACCTTTTGCGCCTGGCCAACCAACGCCTGGTATTGGAGCGCGATAGCGCCAACGCGCTGGCTCTGGCGCAAACCGCCGATGCCATTCTGCGAGACCTGGGCGACAGTGACCTGCTGCCCGTGCGCCGCGCCTTGGCCAGTGATATCGAGGCCCTTAAACTGGCCGACCAGGTGGACCGGGAAGGCATTTACGTTCGCCTGCTGGCCCTTGGAGAGCAGCTGCCCAAGCTGCCGCTGGTCGAACCCATGCGCGCCCCGGAGGGCGAAGCCTTTACCGGCGGCCCCGAAGGCGAGCCCGCCGAGGGCATTTGGAATCGAATCAAGGGCAGCTTTGCCCGCATGATGGACCGCCTGAGCAGTCACATCCGCATCCGCCAGCACGACAAACCCATTGAGGCGCTGGCCGATCCGCGCGAGCAGTACCTGTTGCGCCAACAGCTCCAGTTAATGCTCGAGCAGGCCCAGGCCGCGCTCCTGCGGGAACAGGGGCAGCTCTACCAAAAGAGCCTGAACCGCGCGGCGGACTGGATTGAAGCCCACTTTGCCCTGAACCCCCAAACCGAGACCGTCATGGCGCGGCTGCGCGACTTGGCCCAAGTGGATATTGCCCCGGAGCTGCCCGACCTGGACGATGCCCTCAACCTGCTTGAGACCCATATCGAGCGCCAACACCGTCTCTCTCCCGGCTTTCAGAGTGCGCCGGATGAGGAGGCCGACTCATGAAGCGGGCGCTGATTATCGTGGTCCTGGCCATGGTACTCGGGGCGCTGACCCTGGGGGCCATTCAGGCCGACAGCGGTTACGTGCTGATTGCCCTGGGCAACACCAGCATTGAGATGAGCTTTTGGCTGGCCCTGTTCCTATTGCTTGGAACGCTGGCGCTGATATGGCTGGTGCTCAAGCTATTGCGCGGGAGCGTCAAAGCCGGCCGCAAAGTGTCCCATAGCTTGTTTTCCGGCACCAGCGCCCGGGCCCAACGCCGCACCGCTAGCGGCTTGGTGGATTTTATCGAAGGCAACTGGAAGCAGGCCCAGCGCAAGTTGCTGCGCGCCGCCCCCAAATCCGAAACGCCGTTGATCAACTACCTGGCGGCGGCCCGTTGCGCCTACGAGCAGGGCGAGAACCATACCGCCCTGGAACTGCTGCACAAGGCCGAACAAAGCAACCCCAACAGCGAACTGGCGGTCGCGCTCACCCAGGCCCGAATGCAACTGATTAGCCGCCGCTACGAGCAGTGTCTGGCCACGCTTGAGCGGGTGAAACGCAAGGCGCCGCAACACCCGGTGGTGCTCGATCTGTTGCGTCAGGTCTACATCGCCCTACAGGACTGGGACGCCCTGAAGGCACTGATGCCCAGCCTGCGCGCCTACGGCAACCAGGGCGAGGCGGATCTGGACAGGCTCGCCAGTCAATTGCACCGGGCTCTGCTGGAGCAGGCCGGTCAGCGCGCCCGGGGTCTGAGCCCCGAACGGGCGCGGGAGTCGCTCAACCACCAATGGCGCGACGTGCCCGGCGCCCTGCGCAAGCAGCCGGAAGTGGCGGAACTCTATGCCCGGCAACTGCTGGCCAATGGCCTGCCAAAAGAAGCCGAAGCGGTAGTCCACAAAACGTTGGACAAGCACTGGTCACCGGAGTTGGTAAGGCTTTATGGTTTGATTCCGGCAGAAGACCCGGGCCAGCAGCTGATTACCGCCGAAGGCTGGCTGAAGCAGCGCCCGGCCGACGCCGTGCTGATGTTGACCCTGGGTCGGCTGAGCCTACGCAACCAACTGTGGGGTAAGGCGCGGGATTACTTTCAGAGCAGCCTGAAGCTGCATAAACACCCGGAAGCCTGTGCCGAGTTGGCCCGCCTTTTGGCCCACTTGGGGGAGCACAAGAAAAGCACCGAGTACTACCAACAGGGGCTGCTGCTCACCACCGAGCGGCTGCCCGACTTGCCGTTGCCCAAGGACGTCCACTAGTACGCACACTGTGTGCCGGCGCGGCTTAAAGGTTGCCTGGAGGAGCCACGTGTTCGTGGCTCCTCCAGGTGTATTGAAATAATAACAATGTGATCATGCAGTAAGGATCAGCATTCAAAGGAGATTGCTATGCCTCTTCCTCATGTATTGCGGATAGTCATATTTTGCATTATGGCCGCCCGCTATCGACTCAAGTTGCTGGCCGCCATTGTCGCCGGCGTGCTTATTCTGCTCGGCATTACCTTCCTCTCCGGTAAAGCTTACCAGCATCTGGACCGAGACCCCCACCGGGGCGCCATCGCCTTGGAAAACGGCGCCTTCGGCGAAAGTTACGACACCCCCATCTACTTGGAGCAGGGGTGGAGCGCGGCGGACACCCTCTGGTACTACAACACCACTCAGGGCTCGGCGCTGCTGCCCTACGATCTGTTTCTCGCGCTGGAGCAAGAGGACTCTGAAGCGCTGTTCCGCTCGGACCACAACATGGACCGCTACCGATACCTGCCCCAGAAACCCACCTTCTTCAACCCCCACGGGTTGCCGGTGGGTTTCACCAAGGAAAGCTACCGGGGAATGGACTACATGGGCTTCACCTGTGCCGCCTGCCACACCGGCCAGGTGAACTACCAAGGGAAGGCCATACGCATCGACGGCGCGCCGGCCATGGCCGACATGGACGGCTTTCTGCACGGGCTGGAAGGGGCCCTGCGTGCCGCTCGGGACATTCCCGCCAAGCGGGAGCGGGTCATTGATCGAGTTCTCGCTCAAGACAACGACTACGAGGAGCGCGAAGCGGTAGTGGAGGACCTTACCCACTGGGCCGATCAACTCCAAATGTACAACACCATTAACCACAGCCATATTGACTACGGCTATGGCCGCCTCGATGCCTTTGGCCGTATTTACAACCGAGTGCTGCGCCACGTGCTCGATCGCGAGCAGTTGCGCCAGCGGCTGCTCGCCACCGCTACCCCCGATGGCCAGCTAATGCTGACCGAGGCCGAGGTCGACCGGGCCCTTGAGGGAATCGACCCGACCCTGATTTCCGACCGCGACTTCACCCGGGTGGTTAAGCGCCTGCAATCCACCGAGGACGGCCTTCCCGGGCTCTCTCAGCGAGACATGTTGCGCCTGCGCGATCAGTTGCTGAACGAACCCAATGCCCCGGTGAACTACCCCTTCGTTTGGGACCTGACCCACTCGGACTATGTGCAATGGAATGGCTTGGCCAACAACGCCGATTTGGGTCCCCTGGGGCGCAATGTGGGCGAGGTGACCGGTGTATTTGCCAAGCTCGACTGGGAAGCGAAGGAGCCGGGTTTCAGCCTGTCCAGTTGGTTGACCGGTCAAGAAAACAAACAAGAGCGCATCGAATTCACCTCCAGTATCGACCTGACCAACCTTCAGCGCCTGGAAGCGCACCTGGGCCGCTTGACCTCCCCGCAATGGCCCGAGGAGATTCTCGGGGAGTTCGATCCGGAGAAAGTCGCCTTGGGGCGGCGCCTCTACGCCCGCCATTGTCAAAGCTGCCACCAGATTGTCCAACCCAGAGCCTGGGACCGCATGGTCGTTGCCGATATGACCGACATCGACGTACTGGGCACCGACCCGCAAATGGCACGCAACAGCGTCAACTACAAGGGCTATTCCGGAAACTTCAAAAACACCTACCAAAGCACCACCGCCGGCCCGCTGATTCTGGGAACCCAGGCGCCGGTTATCCAAATTCTAACCTCCGTCACCAAAGGGGCCACCTCCACGCCGGACCCCGACAAAAGCTGGTTCCGCCGGCGCCTGGACTGGCTCTATGTTCTGGGTCTGTCCTGGTTCGAGAACGACGTCAAATACAGCATGAAGGCGGGGAACTACCGCCCCGACACCACATCGCGCCCCTATGACTCGCTGCTCGCCTATAAAGGGCGGTCACTCAATGGCATCTGGGCGACGGCGCCCTACCTGCACAACGGTTCGGTCCCTACGCTGTACGACCTGCTGCTGCCTACCAGGCGTGAAGGTGACCCGGAGGAGGGGGAATATCGCCCGGAGCAATTTCAAGTGGGCAGCCGGGAATTCGATCCAGTCAAGGTGGGCTTTCGAACCGACGGTTATGAAGGCTTCACCCAGACCACTCACCGCCTCGGTGACCGGAACACCGGCCACGAATACGGCGCGCGGGAAATTCGGCTGCCCAACGGCGACGTGCGCCGGGCGCTGACCGAAGAGGAGCGCTGGGCGCTGGTGGAGTATTTGAAAACACTCTAACGTTTCATCCTGGGGGCTCATAACCAGTGGTCCCGGGGAACCAACCTTGGCAAACGGACACAAAGAGGGCTCAATAAACAATTTTAACGCCACTCAGAGGTTTGTAAGATGGCAGTACGGTGTTGTCGGAGGCTGACGTTGGCCGCGCTTTATGCCCTTGCGGCGCTCGCGGCTCCCTCCTTCGCGGCCGAGGCCGACCTGTCCGACCGCCCGATCGATTATGTACTGGCCACCGAGCAGTACGTGGTGGAAGAAGTGCTCCCCCATGTTCCCGGCGCCGCTCTGGCAATCATTGCCGACGGCCAAATTGAACTGCTCAAGGGATACGGTACCCGGCGCCAGGGGGGCTCGGAGCCCATCGATCAGAACACCGTCTTCCGGCTCGCCTCTGTTTCCAAGACCATTGCCGGAACCGCGGCGGGGCTCGCGGTGCACTCAAATGACCTGCACTGGGAAACCCCGGTGAAAGACTATTTAGCGCTGGATTTCAGAAACCCGGATTACAGCGCCAAAATCACGTTGCAGAACTTGCTCTCCCACACCACCGGCCTAATGCCCCAGGCCTATACCAACCTGATTGAGGCCGAGGTTCCCTACCCAGAGGTCATCGACCGGCTGGATGAAGTCTCTTTCATCTGTCCACCCTCCAGTTGTTACAGCTACCAGAACGTGGCCTTTAGTTTGGTGGGGGATGTTTTGCTGGCCGCCACCGGCGAAACCTATGAGGACTATGTCCAACGGCGGCTATTCGAACCCTTGGGCATGAACGACGCCTCTTTTGGCTGGCAAGCCTTTACCGGCAGTGCCAACCGGGCCACTCCCCACATTAAGGTTCGCGGGCGCTGGCACCCGATTGAACCTTCACCCAACTACTACCTCGTGGCCCCGGCCGCCGGCGCCAACGCCAGCATCAAGGACATGGCCCTTTGGGTTCGAGCCCAATTGGGCCAGCGGCCCGACGTCCTCCCCCCCGAGCTGTTGGACCAGTTACACAGCCCCCAAGTGGCCACCAGCTACCGGCAGGCCCACTACCGCGCTCACCCACAGCTGAGCAACATTCACTACGGGCTGGGCTGGCGTCTGTTTGATTTCGGCGGCAACCGAAACTTCGTTCACCACGGCGGCTGGGTCCAGGGCACCCGCACCGAGGTGCTGTTCAACCGGGAGCACCGGCTGGGGCTGGTGTTTCTGACCAACTCCGAAAACCGCTACGCCCGGGAAGTGGTGTACCGGTTCCTGGAGCTTTATACTGACTATGATCGCCAGATCGAGGCCCCACCCCTTCTAAAGCAGGCCAAGCAATCCAAGCATGACTCCTGAATTTATCGACCAGATCCATACGGTGAGCGCCGAAGACTGGGACCGGCTTGTGCCCTCGGACTATCCCTTTGCCCGGCACGCGTTCCTCTCGGCCCTTGAAGACAGCGCCAGCGTCGGGCCACGGGGCGGCTGGCGTCCTCAGCATCTGTTGCTCCGAGATGAAGAAGGCCGGCTGCGGGCCGCCATGGCGCTTTACCTGAAGGACCATTCCTACGGCGAGTACGTATTCGACTGGGGTTGGGCCCAAGCCTATGCCGACCACGGCCTGGACTATTACCCGAAGCTGGTAGCGGCCATTCCCTTTACCCCCTGCACCGGGCCCCGACTGCTGGCCGCGGGGGAGGAAGCACAGTGGATGCCCATGGCGGTGGCGGCGTTGAATCAGCGCTGCCGAGAGACCCATGCCTCGGGTTGGCACTGTCTGTTTCCCGCCGACACCGAAGCGCTCCTCTGGCGGGCCGAGGCACCCGCCGAGCGCACCGGCTGTCAGTTTCACTGGTTCAACCGGAGTTACCGGGATTTCGAGGAGTTTCTGGACACGCTGAGCTCACGCAAGCGTAAGAACCTGCGCAAAGAGCGGCGCCAAGTCCAAGAGCAGGGCATCCAATTCCAATGGAAAGAGGGCGCCGAGATTACTCAAGAAGACTGGGCGTTGTTTTACGGCCTGTACCAGCTCACTTACCTGAAGCGCAGCGGCCGGGGCGGCTACCTGACACCCGCGTTTTTTACCCTGATCGGGGAGCGACTGCCGGAGAACCTGATGATGGTGCAGGCCTTCAAGGAAGGAGAGGCCATTGCCGCGGCGCTGTTTCTGTTCGACCAAACCACGCTCTACGGGCGTTACTGGGGCTGCCGCGAAGAGTATGAATTTCTTCACTTTGAAACCTGCTATTACCAGGGAATGGATTTCGCCATGGCCAAGGGCCTGCAACGGTTCGACGGCGGCGCCCAGGGCGAACACAAGCTCGCCAGAGGCTTCGAACCCCGGCTGACCCAGTCCTTTCACTGTTTGCGAGAGCCGGCTTTTCAGGCGGCGGTAGAGGACTTTGTCGAACGCGAACGGGTTGAGGTTCTCGGCTATCGCGAAGCGGCGCGGGCCCGATTACCTTATCGTCACAGAGATTAACGCGCCACGGGCCTAAAGATTCACGTGCCGGGCTGGCCCGGGCCGTCCAAATCCGTTTTAATACCCGTTTCGGTCCACCGGACAACGCTCACTCACGAAGCTATACCCGCACCCATGCCCCTATCCATGCCACGATTGCACCCCGGCCGGATTCTCGAGGTCCTCGATGACATTGATCAGAGCCCGGATTCCTACACGTTAAGTCGGCCCGCCGCCCTGCGCCGGGTGTTTGTCACTCTCGCCAGTGTCTGTGTGGGCCTGCTGATTCTGCACTACGCCAAAAACTCTTACCTCCTATACCACGGGCTGGCGGCCCTGGGGGAGTGGCGAGGGCAGGGCGCCGGCGCCTACACGGCCTGGTTGCGTGAGTCCCAGTGGCGCTCTCTCATCGGCTATGCCTGGTGGACCGGCTGGCACCTGATCTGCTTTTTACTATTGCCCTGGTTGGTTATCCGCTTCGTTTGGAAATTGCCTCTGGCCGATTTCGGCTGGCGTTGGGGGGAAACCCACCGGCACTGGCGGGGCTATGTTCTGCTATTGAGCCCCATTCTGTTTTTCGTGTTTCTGGTAAGCCAGGGGGATGACTTCGTCAACCATTACCCCTTTTACCCCCAGGCGGGGCGCAGTTGGCTGGATCTACTCGCCTGGGAAGCGCTGTATATGACCCAGTTTGTGGTACTGGAGTTTTTCTTTCGAGGTTACATTCTGCGGGCGTTGCGTCCGGCTCTGGGCGCCAATGCCATCTGGATTATGTGCGTGCCCTACCTGATGATTCACTTCCCCAAGCTTTGGCTGGAGGCGACCGGGGCCATTTTGTTTGGGTTGTTTTTGGGGATACTGGCGCTACGCTCACGCTCGATCTGGGGAGGGGTAATGGTGCACGCCGGGGTGGCCCTGAGCATGGACATGGCTGCCCTGATGCAAAAAGGTCAGTGGCCCGCCCAATGGTGGCCTTTTTAACCGGCCAGCGTAAGGTGCCAGCGCGCCCGGGCTTATGGGAGCAGCGCCCTCTGGGGCAGCTCCCGAAGGCCGCCGCTCAAGAGGACCCCTGCTTTGTCGCCCGACATGGGCCGTGCGAAGTGGTAGCCCTGACCCTGCTCACAGCCGAGCGCTACTAATGTTTTCGCCACCGCCGCCGTTTCAATACCCTCGGCAATCACCCCCAGCTCCAGCGCATGCGCCATGGAAATAATGGCTTGAACCAAGTGCACGCCGGTGCTCTCCTCCAGTTTCGCGGTAAAGCTCTGGTCTATTTTCAACACCTCCAGGGGAAAGCGCTGCAGATAACTCAATGAGGAATAGCCGGTGCCGAAGTCGTCCACCATTATGCCGCAGCCCATCACCCTCAGTCGTTCCATCCGCTCAATCACCTGAGGGTTATCGTCCACCAGGATGCTCTCAGTCAACTCCAGCTTCAGTTGCCCCGGCTGCACGCCGTGTTGGGCCATGGCCTCCCCCACGGTTGCGATTAAGCCGGCCTGGAAGAACTGTATGCTGGAGAGGTTCACACTAACGTAGAACGGCTGAAACCCGGGAATATCCCGTCGCCATTGGCCGATTTGTCGGCAGGCCTCGTGCAATACCCAGTCGCCCAGCGGGTTGATCAACCCGGTCTCTTCCGCCAGGGCGATAAACTCGCCCGGGGAAGTCAGCGATCCGTCTGGCTGGCGCCATCGCACTAGAGCCTCAAAACCTCGCAGTTCGCCTCCCGACAAATTGACGATGGGTTGGTACAGCAGCTCAAAGGCCTCGTCTTTCAAGGCCTGACGCAGATCGTGCTCCAGTTCGAGGTCGCGCTTAGCCTTTTGCTGCATTTGGCGATCGAATACACAAGTGCTACCGAGGCCTTCGCGTTTGGCTTCGTCCTTGGCCAGCGTCGCATCCCGGTAGAAGGGTTCGGCATCCGTATAGCGGGGCTGGTAGTGGGCAATGCCGATACTCAGGGAGAGGAAGAACTCCTGCTCGCCGAGCCGAAAGGCCTTCTCAAAGCTTTCATGCAAACGCTCGGCTTGGCGCTCCACCGCCTGCACCTGAGCGGCGCCTTCAAAAAGCAACGCAAACTCATCGCCCCCTACCCGAGAAACCAACAGCGCCTTGGGCACGGCCGATTTAATTCGCCGGGCGATGACTTTGAGCAATTGGTCACCTTTGCTAAGCCCGAAATTGTCGTTAATCCGCTTGAAACGGTTAACGTCCACAAACATCATGACAAAGTCGCCCGGCGCCGCCTCTTGCCGTTCATGCACAAGCGCGCTCAAGCGGTTCATAAAGAATTTTCGGTTGGGCAGAGCCGTGAGCGGGTCGTTAAAAGCCAGGTAGCGAAGCTCCTGCTCCATTTGTTTGCGTTCGGTAATATCGAAAACGCTGCCCAGGTAACGGCTCTCGCCGCCGCCGTGCAGCCGGCTCAGAGTCACATACAGCCAGCGGTGAATACCGGTTTTGGTCGTAATAAAGGTTTCTCGAAAAAGGTGCTCTTCGGCTTCGCCCCGCGCCAACTCCACCCCCGCTTCGAAGCCGAGCAGATCCACCACCGGCATTTGATAAAGCTCGCCCTCACTGTAGCCGGTAATCGCACGCATGGCGGGGTTAATGTAATCGAAGGCGTGGTCACAGGTAAAAATGCCGCTGTCACTGGTTTCCGCCAACAGCTCAAAGCGCCGCTCGCTGCTGCTGAGTGAACGAGCGATATGGCTGAAACGCCGATCCACCATTACGGCCAACAGCAACAGCGCCACGATGACCAGTACCGTCATTGCCACCAGCGAGCCGAGGATTTTGTGGTCCATTTGCAGGCCACTTAATAGCTTGTCCGGCTGAAGATAAAACTCAGTCGCCGCCATGGCCACAAAGTGCATACTGCTGACCGCCAAACCCAGCAGCGCCGCGCCCACCAAGTAAGCCAACCAACGACGCCGTTTGTTGTTCAGCAACCAAAAATTGCTGGCCAACCCCAACCAGGCCACGCCCACCGACAGCGCGATGGAGAACACAAACAGCCCCGGCTGGTAGCGCATAGCCACCGGTGCCGTCAACGCTTCCATTCCGACATAGTGCATGGTGCCGACTCCGAGACCCAAGGAAATCGACGCCACCACCAAGCGCTGGGAAGGGGGCACTCTAAGACGCGCGCTTATAAAGGTTCCGGCCACCCCGATGACCACGGGCACAATAGAGAGCAGGGTGATGACCGGGTCATAGGTGACCGGTACTGGGAGGCGGTGCGCGAGCATCGCCGTAAAGTGCATTGCCCAGACTCCACAGCCCATGGCAATGGCTCCGGCGAGCACCCAGCCGAGGCCCGCACTGGCCGACTCGGTGGCACGATAGCGTTCCAGCACCGGCAACAGCGTGGAAGCGGCCAGCACCGAAAGCGCCACGGCCAAGGCCATCAGCCCCAGGTGGTGGTGTGCGGTCAACGGCTCCAGCTGATCTGGATGGGGTTCAAACCGCCAAAACATACATCAACCCATCGTTTTTGGAATTCGTCGCAATGAAACCGGTATCCCGTCCAGTTCACCTTCGCTATGTTTGCTTCAAAAAGCGCGTGAGCGCCGCCTGTTTGTCCGAATCCTGGTCTACAAAACGAACCACCAGACGAATCACCTGGGTATCCGGCGTGGCTTCCGCTGCCTGCAGGCTATGAATGTACCCGTTTAACTGCGACGGCGCATCCTCTTGTTCGGGCTCGATATCCACCACCACCGGATCAAACAGCCGAGGCGGGGCCTCGGGCCGCTGAATCAGGCCAGTCATGGCCTCCAAAGAGAGCTCGCGCAGCACGCACCGCAGGACCTCGCCACGATTGCCGACCCGTAGCTGAGCCTGCCCCTTAAGCTTTCGGGAGGGGGCGGCAGCACCGCCTTGAGGGGCCCCGCTCGCGCCGGCGCCGCGCCCGCCGGTCAACACCCCGACCGAACCGGCGGCGCTGCCCTGGGAACCGGGCTGAGCGGGCGTCTTGGGGCCTTTCCCGATACGGGTGAGCTGTTTGCCCACCTTGCGCAAGAGCTCTTCCGGGGTAAACGGCTTGACCAGATAATCCGAAGCGCCCGCTTCCACGGCTTTCACCACATGGCTCCGATCGCCCCGGCTGGTTACCATGATAAAGGGTATATCGGTGTTTTCGGGCTGGGCGCGTACGTGGCGCAATAGCTCTTCGCCACTCATGTTGGGCATTTCCCAATCAGACAGGATCAAGTCCACGTGCTGCTGCTTGAGCGCGGCCAGAGCCCGATTGCCATCCACCGCCTCCGATACCTCGACACCAGGAATGCGTTCGCGCAGTTGTTTTTTCACCATGTCGCGGATGAAACCGGCATCGTCCACCACCAGAATACGAATTGCCATGGGGCTGCTCTCTCAGTGCGTGCTTAGGGCTCGTTTGCTTATTGTCTGCTAGCCTTCAGTGGGCTGCCTCATTCCAGCTCAGGCTATCGGAAATGACACAGGAAACAACATGAAGCCTTCCCTAAGGGTAGACGATTTCGGGCGTTTTGGGCAGCGCTAACCCGCGCTGTGGAATTGAGGAGCAGGGCTTCGCTCGACGGGAACGCCGGTGGGGAAGCCGGCCGGTTGGTGGCTAGCCTCCAGAGCCGCCCGCATCCAATAGGTCAACTCGGCGGAATCTTCCAGCACGGCTTCAGGCAGCTGATAGAAGTGGCAGGCGGGCTGCGCCGCGACCCGGGGATGGAGTCTGGGCATGGAACGCTGCAGGTAGGGCTGTACGGAGGCCTCATCCACACGAAAATACAGCCGGTCTTTGGCCATGACCGCAAACAGTTGCTGCTGATGGTAGAGCCCCACTCCGGTAAAGACCCGGCGATGGGACACCGCTGCAACCCGGGAGAGGTGGTGCAGGGCGCGATTTAAAGCGTGATGGCTAACAGACACAGGCAATTCCTTTGGTGACTCAGTAATGAGTGATGCAGTAAATAAATAAGCCGTTAGCTTTTGGACGGTGAAGGGCGAGGCAAGTTTCCCAACCTGCCTTGTTGATTTTACCTCTCGCGAGGGGTGTGATGTAACGGCGCCTTAAGACCGTTTTGTTGTTTCAAGGGAATTTTTATACGCTATCTCGCGTGAAAACCCACTGCTTGTCGCTAGATAACTCCGAATTAAAGCGGTACCCCTCTCGATCGAAGGCCTTGAGCCCCTCAGCGTTTTTAATGCGGTTTTCAATGGCGTAAGCGGCCATTAACCCCCGAGCCTTTTTGGCGTAAAAACTGATAATTTTGTACTGACCGTTTTTCCAGTCCTTAAACACCGGGGTGATCACCGGGGCGGCCAAGGCTTTGGGCTGCACGGCCTTGAAGTACTCATTGGAGGCCAGATTAACCACCGCCGGTTGCTTGAGCGTGTTGAGTTGCTCGTTGATTGCCGCCGTCAGCCGCTCGCCCCAGAAGTTATAGAGGTTCGCCCCGCGCTGATTTTTCAATCGGGTGCCCATCTCCAACCGGTAGGGCTGAATCAAATCCAGCGGCCGGAGCAGCCCATAGAGCCCCGAGAGAATGCGCAGGTGCTTCTGGGCAAAGGTGAAATCCCCCGCTTTAAAGCGCTCGGCATCCAGCCCGGTGTACACATCTCCCTTGAAGGCCAGGGCGGCCTGCTTGGCGTTATCCGGGGTGAATGGGGTGTGCCACTGCTGGTAACGATCATAGTTGAGCTGGCCGAGCTTGTCGCTGATGCCCATCAACTCAGACACATCCTGAGGTGCCAAATCCCGAAGGGTCGATATCAGCTCCCGAGACTCGTCCAAAAAATCCGGTTGGGTGGCCTTATCGGTCACCGGTGCGGTTTCAAAATCCAGGGTCTTGGCAGGGGAAATCAACATCAACATAAAGGAATAACTCTTATAAATGGCACCATTTTCTACAATAGGAGTTTGTCAGTACCAAAATCATCCGGCTTAAAATGGCGTGCAAAATTACGAACAGAAAGCTGGCAGGCGGGAATTTTTTGGTCTCGCCGTGTTCTGTATGATTACGCTATGACTCGCTTGGGCTATTCGGGCTTTAGGACGTCCTTCCACCAGTTCAGGGGCGTGCTGCCATCGGCCGGGTCGTACACGTTGCCATACATCCAGGTGCTATCGGCATCGCGGCCGACCGTCTCCTCCATGATCTTTTCGATGGTGTCAAAACCACAGCTCACATGGATAGAGAGCACCAGCATACGGTCGTTGTGTAGATCCAGTTCACCGCCGAGTTTTTCCAGCGCGGGCACCAGGGCATCGGCCAGAGGCGTCATGTCTCCTTTGGTGTAAACCCGAAGGCTCAGGTTGCCGCTGCGCCGCACCAACTCCACTTCCTGAGTCTGGGGCAGCAGGCGAACGCAGTCGCCACTGGCAATGCCCTGGGCAAACGCCGGTGAACGCACCAACTGCAACTCACCGGATTTTTGCTCACTGACGGGCAACTGCTCCACAATGGGTTGGCCGTCCGGGCGGGTGCCGGCAAACAGTTCGATAGTGCGCAATGCTTTCGTCATGGAGTTCCCCCTGCTATAAAGGGCAACATTATACACACTGACCCGGCCGGCCCCGACCGGCCACCACTGTCACGGGAGGACTTGTTTTAATGAAACATCGACTGATCCCCTTCATCGCCGCCGCTCTGATGCTGGGCGCCACCGCCTGTTCGGTGAACCCGGTTACCGGCGAGCGCGAGCTGACCATTATGTCCGCCGAGGGCGAAATCGCCGCCGGCGCGGAAAACTACCTTCCCAGCCGACAGGCCCAGGGCGGGCGCTACGTGGTGGACCCGGAGCTGGAGCTGTATGTCAGCAATGTTATGGAAAAGCTGGCTGCGGTCAGCGACCGCCCCGGGCTGCCCTATGAAATAGTGGTTCTGAACAACGATGTGCCCAACGCCTGGGCGCTGCCCGGCGGCAAAATGGCCATCAACCGGGGGCTGCTGATGGAACTGGAAGATGAGGCCCAGTTGGCGTCGGTGCTCGGCCATGAAATTGTCCACGCGGCAGCCCGCCACAGCGCCCAACAGCAGACCCAGAATCTGTTGCTGCAGGTAGGCATGGTCGCGGCGGGCGTGGCGGCCTCACAATCGGATTCGGACTACGCCGGGCTCGCCATGGGGGCGGTGGGCGTGGGGGCCACCGCTTGGCAGGCGCAGTACAGCCAGAGCCACGAACTGGAAGCGGACCGTTACGGCATCGAGTACATGGCCAAGGCCGGCTATGACCCCCAGGCCGCCGTCGAGCTGCAAGAGACGTTCGTGCGCTTGTCCGAGGGACAGCAGAGTGGCTGGCTGGAAGGGTTTCTGTCCAGCCACCCCCCCTCACAAAAACGGGTAGCCCGAAACCGCGAACTGGCCTCACAGTACAATGGTGGGGAGCGTAATAAGGCGGCGTACCAACGTGCCATCGCCCAACTGCGGAAGGACCAGAAGGCCTACGAGCACTACCAGAAGGCCCAGAAAACCGCTTCGGAGGAAAATTACAGCCAGGCCCTGGGCTTAGTGGAGAAGGCCATCCAGGAGCAACCGCGAGAGAACCTTTTTTGGGAGTTGAAAGGCCGGCTCTTGCTGGAGCAGGAAAAAGAAGATGAAGCTCTCAAGGCGTTTGATCGAGCCGTGGCGGCCAACCCGGAGTTCTTCCGCCCCCTGGTCTACCGCGGCGTACTGAACAAGCAAAAGGGCAATGCCCAGCAGGCGCGCAGCGACCTGAAAGCCAGCCAAGACCTGCTACCCACCCAGCTGGCCAGCTATCACCTGGGCGAACTGGCGCAACAAAGCGGCGACCGTCAGTCCGCCATTGATTACTACAAGCAGGCCGCCGCCGGTGGCGGCGAATTAGGCCAGGCGGCCCAGGCCAAGTTATCTCAGCTGGGCGCCTCCCAGTAAGCGAGCGCGTGCGGGTCGGCCCACGCCGGCCCGGCATTTCGTTATACTGCGCGCAAAGCCCGTAACACCAACGCCATAATCATAATGTCTAAGAATACGAACCGCGCTCCCGCGCCGCCCCGAGCCGTTGCCACACTCATTGCCATGCTGGACGCCCTGACCGAGGGGGTGGGCAAGACGGTATCCTGGCTCGCCCCCCTGATGGTGCTGGTTACCTGCGCGGTGGTATTACTGCGCTACGGCCTGGGCGAGGGCTCCGTGGCGCTTCAGGAGTCGGTGACCTATATGCACTCGGCCCTGTTTCTGCTCGGGGCCGGCTACGCACTTAAACACCAGCGTCACGTTCGGGTGGATATTTTCTATCGCCGTTTCCGCCCTCAAGGCCGAGCCTGGGCGGATGCCCTGGGGGGCTTGGTTTTCTTGCTGCCCCTGGCAGTATTTATCGGCTGGATCAGCCTGGATTTTGTCGGCAATGCCTGGCGCATTCGGGAGGTGTCCACCGACTCGGGCGGGCTGCCGTGGGTGTACTGGCTAAAAACCTTCATTCCTCTACTGGCTCTGACGCTGTCGCTCCAGGCCGTGGCGGAAGTACTGCGCGAGCTGCTCTTTCTGATGGGTTACCGGCGCCAGGAGGTCCCCCATGCTGATTGAGCTGTTGCCCCTGGTGATGTTTGCGGTGGTTTGCCTAGTGCTGATGCTGGGCTACCCCGTGGCGTTTACCCTGGCCGGGGTGTCCTTGCTCTTCGCCGGCGTCGGCATTGTGACCGGTACCTTTGAAGCCAACCTGCTGCGCACTTTCCCCAGCCGGATTTACGGCATCATGGCCAATTACACGCTGGTGGCCGTACCGCTGTTTGTGTTTATGGGCACGCTGCTGGAGAAGTCCCGTCTGGCCGAAGAACTGCTGGAGAACATGAGCCGGGCCTGTCGGGCCCTGCCCGGCGGTCTGGGGCTCTCCGTGGTGGTGGTGGGCGCCTTGTTGGCGGCCAGCACCGGGATCGTGGGGGCCACGGTGGTCACCATGGGGCTGATTTCTCTTCCCACCATGTTGCGCCAGGGGTACCACCCCTCCCTCGCCACCGGCACGATTTGCGCGACCGGCACCCTGGGTCAAATTATTCCGCCGTCCATCGCATTGGTGCTTCTGGGGGATGTGCTCTCCAACGCCTACCAGCGCGCGCAACTCGCCCAAGGGGTCTTCAGCCCCGATACCCTCTCGGTGGGGGATCTGTTTATCGGCGCACTGGTTCCCGGTGTATTGCTGGTGCTGCTTTATCTGGCCTACATCGCCAGCGTCGCTCATTGGCGCCCGGAGCGGGCTCCGGCGGCGCCCGACCAAGGGGTGTCGAAAACCCGCCTCTGGCTCAGCCTGCTACCGGTCACCTCATTAATCATTCTGGTGCTGGGCTCCATTCTTGCGGGCATCGCCACGCCCACCGAGGCGGCGGGTGTGGGCGCGCTGGGCGCCGCCATTCTGGCGCTGGCAAAAGGGAAATTGGACTTGGTTCGACTGAAGGAGGTGGCCCGTAGCACCACTCTGACCAGCGCCATGATTTTCACTATTTTAATCGGAGCCTCGCTGTTTTCATTGGTGTTCCGCGGCTTTGGCGGCGAGGAGTTGGTGGAGAGCTTTTTCCATCAGCTCCCGGGCGGCGTGTTTACCGCCATGCTGGTGGTTATGGCGATTATTTTTCTACTCGGGTTTATTCTCGACTTTATTGAAATCACCTTTGTAGTGGTGCCCATTGTCGGGCCGGTGCTGCTCACCATGGGCGTGGATCCGGTCTGGCTCGGGGTGATGATTGCGCTTAATCTACAGACATCGTTTTTAACCCCCCCCTTTGGCTTCGCTTTGTTCTACCTGCGCGGGGTGGCCCCCGAGAGCGTTCCCACCGGGGCCATTTATCGTGGTGTGATTCCGTTTATTGTGCTCCAATTGCTGGTACTCTGTACGCTGGCACTTTGGCCCACACTGGCCACCTGGCTCCCCCAACAGTTGTAATTGCGAATGAGGTATTGTGCACATGGCCATGCAAGGCATCGATGAGGACCCGACGCCCCACGGAAAGCTAACCCTACAAACACTATCCATGCCGGCGGACACCAACCCCTACGGCGATATTTTCGGCGGATGGCTGATGACCCAAATGGACCTCGGCGGCGCCATCTTGGCCCAGGAAGTGGCCAAAGGGCGAGTGACGACGGTCGCCGTCGGCAGCATGGTTTTTCTGCGACCGGTACCCGTCGGCGCCACCGTTAGCGTCTATGCCAGCACCATTGATGTGGGCCGCACCTCCATTCGCACGCTGATTGAAGTCTGGATTAAAGAGGTCGCGCACCAAGAAGTCACCAAAGTGACCGAAGGTGAGTTTGTTTACGTTGCAATTGATGACAACGGTCGCACCCGTCCCGTGCCCAAATAGCGTTTGAACACGGTGGGCAGTGGGGGCGAGGCTTTCACAAACCCGAGCGGCCCCCGCGCCTTCGCCTTCCAGAACGTGATCAATCGCAACGACTAACAAATCTTAACGCCCGCCTTTTTCCGAATCTGCTAGCTTGGAACCCAATCCGATGCAGCACTGTCCCGTTGCAAGCACCATTTAAGGATGACGTTCATGCTGACCGATCGCCCCCAAAGTTACGGCTGGTTAACCATCGCCCTTCACTGGGTGTCCGCGCTGTTGATCCCCGTGATTTTCGGTATCGGCTTCTACATGGTGGACCTCAGCTACTATGATGAGGGCTACCACACCTTGCCCAGCCTGCATGTCAGCCTGGGCTTGCTGGTGGGCTTTATCACGCTCGTGCGTATCCTTTGGCGGTTGGGGCAAAGGGGCAACCCCAAGGCCCTGCCGGAGCACGGACTCTGGGTTCGGGTTGCCTCCAGTGCCATGAAGTACGCGCTCTACGTGATGATTATTGCCATGATCGCCACCGGCTATCTGATAAACACGGCCAAGGGCGACCCGGCCATGTTTTTTGACTGGTTCGGCATTCCCGCCACTTGGCAACTGGGGCCGGACGGGGTCGACCTGGCCGGCGAAATCCATCGGATTGTGGGTTGGCTCATTATTATTTTGGCCGCGTTACACGCCGCGGCCGGTCTGATGCACCACTTTGTGATCCGCGATCGGACACTCAAGCGTATGTTGAAACCCGATCGTGCCGATAGCTGATCCGGTCGCCGTGAAAGCGGTTCGACCGAGGTTCTTCCACTCGCTGTTTTTTGTTGTCCACATTCCATTAGGAGCTCAACCATGAAAAAGACTATTGCCGCCCTGACACTGGGCAGTCTCGGCCTCGCCAACGTTCCCGCACTGGCCGCAGACTATGTGATCGACACCGAGGGCGCCCACGCGTCCATCCATTTTAAAATTCAACACCTGGGTTACAGCTGGTTGCTGGGCCGCTTTAACGATTTCGAAGGCACCTTCAGTTACGACGCCGACGACGTCGCCGCCAGCACCGTCAAGGTCACCATTGACCCGGCGAGCGTGGACAGCAACCACGCCGAGCGCGACAAGCACCTGCGCGATAGCGACTTCCTGCACGTAGAAAAATACCCCGAAGCCAGCTTTAAGAGTACCGGCATTACCAATATCGAAGACGACGGTAAAGAGTTCGACATCGTCGGTGACCTGACCCTGCACGGCGTCACTAAGAAAATCACCATCGATGTGGAGAAAGTCGGCGAAGGTAAGGACCCTTGGGGCGGCTATCGCATGGGCTTTGAGGGCACCACTGAAATCCGCCTGAAAGATTTCGGCATCGACTACGATCTGGGCCCGGCCTCAGAAGTGGTCACGCTGGAGCTGCACGTTGAAGGGGTTCGCCAGTAACCCTTCTTTTTGTGGGCATCGGCCAGCGGCCGTGCCCACGATTTGCCTTCATTCAAAACGAGTTCACAAAACCCGCCCTTGTTCCTTGTTAGCCCGATCCATACGCCATAAACTGATGCGCTTAGGACATCAAGGAATGGCAAACTATGGACTCCTCTTTATACATCGCCGGCACGGCCATGATCTGCGCCATTGGTGCCAACCCTCCCATGATTCATGCGGCCATGGGCGCAGGCGTCAACCGCTACCAGCTTTCCCGTTTTAAAGACGCCAAGGGCCAACCGGTGCGCCTGGCCCCCGTACCCGCAGCGGTGTTTGCCAGTCCCGACTGGGCCATCGAAGAGTGCGACGAGCACGGGGAAAGCCAGGACCATGCCCTGAAACTGGCGCTGCACTGCCTGGCACAGCTGCACCAGCAGGGGCTGCCGGAGCAGCCTACCCCCCTCCTACTGGCCATGAACGAGCCCGAACTCCAGGCCCACTGCCTGCCCCTAAAAACCCTCGCCGAGAACATTCGGCAGGCCGGCCACGCCTGGTTCACGGGCGAACACCTGCGCAGCCTTCACAGCGGGCGGGCCGCCGGGATCGAGGCGCTCGACTTCGCGTACCAATACCTTGCCGAGCCCTTCCCAGAGAGCATGATCCTCGGCAGTAGCGACTCCCCCAGTAGCTATACTCGCCTGGACGTGCCCGAACAACAGGGGCGCCTGCTCTCTCTCGGGCCCTGCGACGGCTACGCCCCGGGGGAAGGAGCGGCGTTTTTGCGGTTAACCAGCGACCCCGAGCAGGCCGTTGCGCGCGAAGGACAAATCATCAAAGTGCACCCACCAGGGCTGTCCGACGAACCCGGCCACTGGTTTACGGAGGAGCCCTACCGAGGGGAAGGCCTGGATCAGGCCGTTAAACAGGCGCTCTCATCCTATGCCGGCCCGCCCATCGCCACTGTTTTCAGCAGCATGAACGGCGAGCGCTATTGGGCCAAGGAGTGGGGAGTGGCCAGCCTTCGCAACAAGGAACGATTCACCGAAGAGGCCAGGGTGGTGCACCCCGCCGAATACTTCGGCGACCTGGGCAGCGCCACCGCGCCGGCGCTGATCACGCTGGCCGTAGAGCACCTGTTCAGCCAGGCAAGCGAGACCGCCTGCCTGGTATACAGTTCATCCGACGGGCCACGGCGGGGCGCCGTGGTACTGGAAAAGCAGCCGCGGCTGCCCGGTTAATCAAGGAGAAACCGATGACCGAAGTAGGAGAAAAGGTTTTTGTTGCCAAACCCACCGTTATTGAGAAAGAGAAGAAGGAGCCCGTCCAAGAGCTGAAAGTGCGGCTATTGCTGTTTTTCGACGGCACCTTGAACAACCGGACCAATGTGGCACAACGGGAGGGGGAGACGGATATTTATGCGGAGCACGAAGGCATGGGCAGCTATGAGAACGGTCGCTCCAATATCGCCCTGCTCGAGTCCAACGTCGAGAAGAATATAGCCGGTTACGATGCGGTGGCTTCCGTCTATGTTGAAGGCGCCGGCACCGAAAATCTGGAGAAGGACCGTACCTTGGGGTATGCCCTCGGTACGGCCAGTACCGGGGTTAAGCGAAAGACTGAAAAGGGGATACGGGACGCGGTCAGCAATATTCAGGAATCGCTTTCGAACCAGTCAGGCAAATTTGTTATTAAAACCGTGGATGTGGACTGCTTTGGTTTCAGTAGGGGGGCCGCCACGGCCCGCTATTGTATCTATCAATTGACCGATGACGGCGGCGAACCCCTGCAGGAGCGCCTTGAGAACCGACAGCTTCCCACTGAAGCCGTTACCATCAATTTTGTCGGGCTGTTTGATACCGTCTCCTCTCATGGCGTGTTCTATTTTAATGACGTGGCCGCCCTTAAACTGGACGCCATCCACCAGGCAAAGAAAGTGGTACAACTAGAGGCGGCGGAAGAGTATCGGGAAAAATTCTCGCTGACCACTATCAAGAGTGCGAAGGAAAAAGGCAAGCGCATCTGTCTACCGGGAGCCCACTCTGACGTGGGGGGCGGCTATCTCGACGGACCAGAGGATCGAACCGTATTTGTCGGCAATAAAAAGAATCTTATAAGCGACTACCACTGGTTGAAGAATCATGGGTGGTATCAGGAGGACCAACTGACGGTGGTGCCTTCCAAAAATCCTCGCTTCCACAAAATTGAGGGAAAGCGCGAACACGTCAGCAGCTCTTATTCACGTATTCCCTTGGATATTATGCGAGAGTATATGGAGGAACAATCCATTCAGTTCAAGAAGAACGAAATGGCTCTGTCGGTTAAACTGCCACCGAAGGAGGCTAAGCTCCAGGAGCTAAAAGAACGAATTCTCGGCCTTATCGAAACGCCAGATATCAGCAACCCAGCGACTTGGCAAAAGGAAGACCCGCTTTTGAACATTGCTCGAAACCGCTATTTCCATATGTCGTCACACTACAGCATAGGAATGAAGCCACGCTGGAAGAATGGAAGAAGGGTCCGTAATTACTATGAAGGCTAAACAGGTTATTGCATTAGTTGGCACTTATCTTACAACGCTGTTAACCGGTTGCGAGGGCACAATGAATAAGTACGATTGGCTGGCCTCTGAGTCCGCTCCAGAGGGGTACCCCATGAAAATCCTATACGGCACTTTTCTCTACCCTGGAGAAGAGGAAAAGGGGCTATATATACCGAACCTGAAGCTGATTTACAGCGGATGGGGAGAACCCATCTCGACTCATGTCGTCGGTCCCGACAAAAAACCCCTTCCCGATCGAATAGACATTACGTTTTACTCCTATGCGGAGGATCAATTCTACCATGGCCGATTCGATCTTCCTTATGAGCGTATTGTCCAACGATTCTCGGAAGGTTATGAATCCAATATAGAAGATCAAGGAAAGCTTGGCTTCCGAAAAATTACCGCCGGCGTTGCCCCGGGAGGGCATGTAGCCGTATGGATTATTGGCCCAGCAAAACGAGAGGAAGTGCTTTTCGAGCAGGCCGAGCCAATCGAATACGACTGGGAGAAATTCTGGAGGCTCAGCTTTGGGAGTGGTGATATCGTTCCTAGAGAGGAGTACCGCATCGACTCGTTAAAGGCTTCCGAGGCAGAGATAGCGCTGGAACAGGCCCAGAACGGAACGCTTCCGCTGGATAAGTGGAAGCGATTGCGCAATCAATACCCTTGGGAACCCCGCTTCTATCGACTGCCGGAGCCCTCGGACCGGGCGACCATCAAGTATGTCAATGGCGAACAGTATCATCTAAGGCCGCCCTACAACACCGAAGAAGCCACGGCCGTCCAGCCCATGCCCAAGTACTTGAGCTTCCGAGCGGGGTCAGACCTGTTTCTAATGCACTTTGACGAAGACGAAATGCTTGAAGCCTTCGAAGCCATGGCCGACGGCGACAAGCGCCTCTACCTGGATATCGCCCCCTACGTGCCCCGCACTGAAACCCAGGTGCGGTTACGAGACGAAGACGACAACATTCATACGCTGGAGAAATTCCACGTTGAAGAGTTACGCAAATATGATTAGTCAGCTATGGGAGGAGTGAGGCGGAGTCTGGGCCGCTGGGTGCGCACGCCTAAAGCACACGCCGCCAGCGGTCAGGCCCGATATAGGGTTAAAAATAGCGCCGCAACTCCACTTGGAAATAGTCATCGTTTCTGAAGCTAAAAAGGGGGCCCTCGCCGTGCATATTGCTGAACATTCGTAATTCGGCTTCAAGCGACCAGTAGTCATTAAGCCTGCGACTCCCTTCAACAGATAAAAAACGAGTACCTTGATCCAAATCTACGCTGAGAGCCGCCAGCAATTCAGTGCCTTGAAAGTCGTTCAACATCCACCGTGCGCCTAGGGCCAGGTCGTTCTGATTCGCCGTCGCACGGATACCACGACGATCATCAAACTGGTATTCCAACAGAACGCCTAAGTCCGCAGAGGAGCCGGCAACACCGAAAAAGGTGTACTCAAACCCGCCCACCAGTGCGGTGTTACGGTCGGCCTGCTTTTCCTTAACGCTGATGGACTCTAACTTCCATAGCCAAGCGCCTTTGGTCATTTGCAGGTCAAGGCCGGTCTGCTCAATCTGCGGATAGTAAGGTGCCAGTGACACCACTTCGTTATCCACCGAAACCGGACGTAGTATCGGATCTCTTGCGGTGCCGGAAAAGTGCGAAATGCCTATATCCCAATCACCCAACACTTTGCTCCAACGCAGGGCAACGTCAATAGGATCTTCTTCCCTGTCCGACTGGTAGCGAGTTCTGTCCTTATCAACCGGCACCGGGCTTCGCAGGCGGCCATTCTTCCCCGGGAAGGTGCGCTCGCGAAAGCCCAGCAACGCAAACACTTCGACGGTGCCCCACTCCTGCTGCGTCAGCAGGCTGATCATCGGTTGGCCAAGCTTGTCTTCGCCATCGATGTTTTCCACCCAATCCTCCTGGTTGATCACATCCACCAGGTGCACGGTTTCTGTTACGCCCCAGAACACCTGGCGGGCGCCCAGGTATAGCTCAATCTGATCAAGGTCACGCCACCAATAGAGCTCGCGTATATCGGCATGGGTGCGTTCGCTATCGGCACTGTCGGCCCGGGCAAACCCCTCAACGACCATACGTTGGCGGTAATCATCCCAGTCCCGGTAATACTCGATATTTGAGGCGACCGAGATCGAGGCATCGGACTGCTCCGGGTAAAGGCCCTCTTGCGGAAAGAGCCTCGACTCCGCGCTCATAAAGCCGGTCAACTCCCCGGCCGACACCGGCGTGAACGCGGTCGACACCGCCAAAAGCATCAGCGAAAACAGCCGGGGCTTGGAGCGCCCCCTTTCAAAAAAAAACATACATAGGATCCGGCACTTTAAACGGAAGCGTTATCTGGCTCGCTTTAGGCTGTTTTTGTTGAAGTCCTGCTCGGAAAACCCATTTTGAAACTTCCAATCCTTAAGGCGAAGATCGGTACTCTTTCCAGTCTGGTGGTTCACCATGGCTAATCTTTCGGCCCGCCAGTACTGGTCAAGATATTGGTTATAGTCAGAAGCCGAGAGTGTTTTGAGAAGCTCGCCCTTACGATCGTAGAAATCAATTTTCCACACCCGGTACTCTTCCTTATCGAACCACACCTCCTGACGGGAATAGCCGGACTTTGGGTCAACCGGAATACGCTCGACCACAAAGTGATCACGGCCGTCGAAACCCTCGTCCCTAAGGTATTTATAGGTGTACTTCTCCACCTCCTGGGAAGACAGGTCTTCAAAGGCGAACTCGCTTCCCATAAAGGGGCCAGCTTTGTTACTCGAAGAAATCCGTTTTACCCGTTTGAGCGCCGGCAAATACAGCCATTGATCATCCGGCCCTTTCTTATGGGTAAACGATAGAAACGCGGTTCCTTTCACATCTCTGGGGTTGTCAAAGATAATTAGAGTTTTATCCCCGTCGTTCTTCTGCTCCAGCGTTCTGCTGCGCATCCGGCGCACGGTTTCTTCACCGTGGCGGTTGCGCAAAACCATCTCCATACGGCTGCTGGTGTCGCCGAAGCCGGTATCTCTGCGATCGGCCTCACGAGCAATTTCCAGCCCCTTCCGTTCGGCCGAGCTCTCGTCGGTGCTCACCTCGGCAGCCGCGCCGAAAGTGGCGATCATCGTGGCCAGCGCCAAAAGGGGCGCCCGGGTCTTATTAGGCAAGATTGCGAACATAGTCTTCGTCCTCACTACCAGTGGATAAAGTGGTCTTCGCGCGCTCTTGCTCGCTTCTTCGCTCAAGCAAAAGCAGCGACGGAAGCAGGGAAAATACCGCTAACAGTGCGAAGAATAGGGTGATGGCCGTCAGTATCGCCATCTTGGAGTTCATGCCGAAGCTGGACTGGGCCAGTACGATAAACCCGGCCATTAAGATAATGGAGGTGACCAGTATCGCCACGCCCACTGACGAAAACGCGTACCGGATTGCCCCTTCAGTATCCAGGCCCCGCTCTCGCCGAGCACGCTGATATTTGCTGAGAAAATGCACGGTGTCATCCACCACAATACCCAGCGCCATGCCCGCGACCATGGATACAGCGACATTGACCTCACCGACCAACACGCCCCAAAAGCCAAAAGACAGGCCCGCGGGCAGCAGGGTCGGAATCAGGCTAAGGGCGCCCAACCGCAGGCTGCGCAGCGCCAGCGTGATGAGCATGGCGATGATTAGTACCGCGAGAAACGTGCCCATCAGCATGTTTTTGATGTTGCGCTCGGCAATGTAGGCAAACATGATCGCCGGCCCCACACCGTGCGCGTCAATGCCGGTATTGTTCTGCAGCCATTGCGTCCCTCGTTCTGAAAATTCACGCAGTGTCGCCGATGGCATGTCCTTGAGGGTCACCACCACCTGGGTGGAGGACTTGCTCACGTTTAATTGGTTATTCATATCCAGCCCGTAGGGAAGGGACAGTTCATACAACAGCAGGTACTGGGCGGCCAAATCCGGGTTTTTCGGCAAGCGATAGTACTCGGGGTTATCGGCATGGAGACTTTTGTTCAAGCGATGAAAGGTGTCGCTGATGGTATTGACATGGCGCACCTCCGGCTGCCCTCTCAACCACTCAGTGAAACCGTGCACTTTGCTGAGAAACTCCGGGTCGCTGACCCCGTTGTTCCTCCCCGAATCCAGCGAGTACTGCACCTGGTAGATACCCGAAAGATTGTCATTGATGAAGTCGGTATCCTGGCGAAACGAGGTAGATTCATCAAAGTAGGTGACAAAGTTGTCATCCAGGGTGTTGAGCGGAATCAGCGCCAACAACGTGACCGAGGCCAGCACCACCACCAGAAGTACCGGCTTATGACGAAGCACAATGAAATCGCCCAGTCGGTCTATGGCGCGGTCGATCGCCGTCTCCTTTTTCTTATCGCGCGCTCGCACGGGCAATATCGCGATCAGCGCCGGCAGAAGAGCCACCGAGAACACAAACGCCGCCATCACCCCGATGGCGGTGATGTTGCCCAAATCCCGGAAGGGTAGAGCGTCACTGAAATTCATCGACAAGAAGCCGACCGCCGTAGTCAGCGAGGTGAGAAATACCGGTCCAAGATTGACCCGGATACTTTCACGTAGCGCCTCGATCTTGCCGAGCCCTTGTCGCATACCGCCGAATAGGGTGACCAGAATGTGGATCGAGTCGGCCACCGCCAGGGTCATAATAATGGTTGTCGCGGCCGAGGAGGGGGGCGTGAGCTGAATGCCGATATGGCCCGCCGACCCCATTGCCGTGAGTGTTGAGAACACAATCACGACGGTGGTGGCAAAGGTCGCGATCACTGAGCGCAGCAGCACGAACGTAATCAGCAGAATTACGGCATACATCAGCGGCACGAGAGTGCCCATATCGTTCATCGACGATTCGAAGAACGCGTTAAACAACATGACGGTGCCCGTCGCTCGGACCTGCACGTCGTATTTTTCCTCAATGTCGGCCATGAGTGCCCTCGCGGCGGCGACCGCTTCGGGCCCCGCGTCCATGGACTCATCTGGCAGTTGAAAGGTGACATTGAGGCCAACGACCGACCCCTCGGCATTTACCCGTTTTCCCGCGAGAGCCGGCTCGTTTAACGCAATCTGCTTAACTCGCTCCAGCTCAGCCCGGCGGTAATTGGCCGCACCCTCAACCAAATCCTGTACCACCAGGTTGTCGCCCCGGGCGAGAGTGTGCTGAAAGTTGGTGACCGAGTCGACACGCAAAGAATACGGCAGCTGCCAGGCACGTTCGGTCAGCTCCTCAACGGCCGCCAGCGTATTGGCCGAGAAGGCGTTGTCGTCGGGCGGGACCACCGCAAATAGGATATTGTCGACTTTAGTGTACGTTCGCTGGAGTTGCTCGAATTCTTGCAGCTGTGGATTATCCTCACTGAAAAACACCTTGTAGTCGTTATTCATCTTGAGGAACCGACCACCAGAGGCGGCCAGCACTGTCAGGACCACTGAAGCCACCACAATCAACCAGCGCCAGCGAATCACCCCATCGGCAAAGCGCGCGGGCATATTCGGTAGCGCTTCCCCTGCCGTCAGCTTTGTAAAACTCACCGTATTCTCTCCTTTCCTGTTTTGTAGTGAACACTATTAAAGTTCATAAGGCTAGAGAGGTCAACACCTATTGTACTTTTCACTACAAAACTACAATTTGTATAAGGGCGTTAATTGTCGCGATATTTCCGTTAAAATGCTTAATATTCGGTATTATTAGGCTTGATAGGCCGGTCTTATGTTATAATCAGTATAAAATTTAAACGACAAGCCGTGAAAGAGGAATTTGTGTCAAATGACAAAAAAGAAGACAGGCAGGCCACTTTCTTTCGATCGGGAAGAAGCGCTCTTGGCTTCAATGCATGTGTTTTGGGCAAAAGGCTACGAAGGCGCGTCAATTAAAGATCTAACCGCTGCGATGGGTATTAATAGTCCAAGTTTGTATGCGACTTTTGGTGACAAGCATAAGCTTTATCTGGAGGCCATTGATTATTACGCGTCAAACGATGCCTGTGCGCCGCTGGTCGCTTTTGAGACAGAGCCCGACATTACTCAGGCGGTGCGATCCTTTATGAAGGCCGTCATTGACTACAGCTGCGAGAATGCCAGCGGGGTACGTGGTTGCTTTCTCAGTTCTTGTGTTTCAACCAGCGCGGGGGAAGTTGAAGGGGCACAAGAACGCTTACAACGGGCCGTCCTTGATACTGATGCACGAATAGCGAGGAGGTTTGAGCTTGAGAAAGCTCGAGGCGCGCTGCCTGAAAACCTCCCTTCCTTGGAGCGGGCAAAGCTTATGCTTGATCTTCGGCAGGGTTATGTTTTCCGTTGTCGTGCCGGGCTGGACCCCGAGAGCATGCTCGCTGATATTGAGTTTAGGGTACAGATGGTACTGACCCCGCCTTGTGAAGCATAAGGCGTCTAAATCTTTCTTTGTGTGAAATCTCTAAGCGCCGCCACGCACAGGATATAGCGAGCGAGCGGTTGATGGACAGCACGCTAATGCGGAAGGGATGTTAAGAACCACAGACCGCTTATTCTGCCTGCTCCGCTCCCGCCTGCACCTGCTCGCGAATATCGTAGTAGGTGTGCTCGGTGATTTTGTGGTAGTCCTTCACGTCCCTCAGGAAGCCACGGTAGGAGTCCCAGACTTTTTTGAACATGGGGTCTTGAGCGGCCTGCTGCTCGAACAGCTCCCGTGAAATGTTGTACAGCCGTTGGAGCACATCGTCAGGCAGGCGCCGGAGTTCGGTGCCTTCCTTACCGACCATGGATTTCAGAGCGGCGGGGTTTCGGGCGGTATACTGATCCAGCATGTGCTGGTTGGCGGCGCGGGCGGCTTGAGTCACGATGGCCTGCAGATCGTCCGGCAGGGACTGGTAGGCGCTTTTGTTGACGATCAGCTCCAGGGTGGAGCCCGGCTCCTGCCAACCGGGGTAATAATAGTATTGGGCAATCTGGTCAAAACCGAATGCTTGATCGTTGGAGGGGCCCACCCATTCGGCCGCATCAATCACGCCGGTCTGGAGGGAGGTGTAAAGCTCGCCACCGGGGATATTGACGGAACTGCCGCCCGCCTGATTAAAGACGTCGCCCGCCAGCCCCGGGATGCGCATTTTCAACCCTTTGAGATCCTCAATGCTTTCGATTTCCTGATTAAACCAGCCGGCCATCTGGATACCGGTGTTGCCGCCGGGAAAGGGGATGATGTTGAACGGTTCGTACACTTCCCGCCACAGCTCCAGGCCGCCGCCGTGGTGCAGCCAGGCGTTCATTTCCTGGGCGTTCATGCCAAACGGAATAGTGGTAAAGAACTGCGCCGCAGGCGCTTTACCGCGCCAGTAATAGCTGCCGCCGTGGCCCACTTCCGCACTGCCATCGGAGACGGCGTCGAACACGCCCATGGCGGGCACCAGTTCATTGGCGCCGTAAACTCGAATGGTTAAACGCCCGCCGCTCATCTCTTCGACGATGTCGGCAAAGTGTTGAGCGGTGGTGCCCAACCCCGGGAAATCCTTGGGCCAGGTGGTCACCATGCGCCAGCGGTGGGTGGTTTGCTCGCCGAGCGGACCCGTTTGTTGGGAGGACTGGGAACTGCCGGACCTCTCCATCACCAGCAACGCAAAAACGGCCACCAGCGCCGCCACTAGAACCAGGATGATTAGCGGATAAATATTGAGACGGGATTCTTTTATTGTCATAAGCTCGAATGTTCGCAGCAACGGTCGGATAGAACGAACCAGTATGCCACCGTTCCCCCAGGGTATAAACAACACGAGGGGACCGCCTCAATGCGCCTAAAGGTTCTCGGCTAATACGAACTCTACATCGGCACCAATTTGGCGTATTGGAGCACCAGCCACTTGCTGCCTTCGTCGTCAAAATTTACCTGCACCCGGGCGGTGGCGCCCTGGCCCTCAAAGTGCAGGATTACGCCTTCGCCGAACACGCCGTGACTGACCCGTTGGCCCAGGTGAAAGCCGGTGTCCTCGCCGGAGTCGGTCAGGTTGGCGCTGCCATTGGCGCCATAGCGGGCGCCGCCATAGGCCATGGGCCGTGAAACCGAGGTTTTCAGTCGCACTTCCTGGATCAGGTCGGCGGGTATTTCCCGGACGAACCGGGATAGGGCATTGAATGTCTCGCTGCCATAAAGGCGCCGGGTCTCGGCGTAGCAAATGTACAGCTTTTCCATGGCGCGGGTGAGACCCACGTAGCACAGACGCCGCTCTTCCTCGAGCCGGTCCGGGTCTTCCATGGACATTTTGTGGGGGAAGAGGTTTTCCTCCACGCCCGCGAGAAACACCAAAGGAAACTCCAGACCCTTGGCCGAGTGCAGGGTCATCAGCTGCACGGCATCTTCAAATTCATCGGCTTGGGTTTCCCCGGCATCCAGCGCCGCGGTATCCAAAAACTGCTGGAGCACGGATAGCTCATCTTCCTCGGGGGCGGAGAAGAAGCGACAGGCGTTCACCAGCTCCTGCAGGTTTTCTTCCCGGGCTTGGCCCTTCTCGCCTTTTTCCTTGCGATGAAAGTCCAGCAGGCCGGTTTCATCCAGCACCAGTTGCGCCACTTCATCCAGGGGTTTTTCCGTCGCATGGTCGGCGAGCGAGTCCACCAGTTGCAAAAAGCTTTTCAAGGCGTTGTTGGCGCGGGCGGGCAGGGCACCGTTGGCCACAATCTGAGCCGAGGCCTGCCAGAGCGACAGGTTCTGGTCTCGAGCGCACTCGCGAATGGCGTCCACGGTTTTGCCGCCGATACCACGAGTGGGTGTGTTGACCACCCGCTCAAAGCCGGTGTCGTCATCCGGGTTGGCAATCAGACGCATATAGGCCAGGGCGTTTTTGATTTCCAGGCGCTCGTAGAAGCGCTGTCCGCCATAGATCCGATAGGCGATACCCTCGCGCAGTAGCGCTTCTTCCAATACCCGGGACTGGGCGTTGGAGCGATACAGTATGGCACTGCTGGAATAGCTGTTGCCCTGCTTGACCCACTCCTGAATTCGCTCGACGATAAAGCGGGCCTCGTCCTGCTCGTTAAAGCCGGCGTACAGTGAGATGGGGTCGCCATCGGCCCCTTCGGTCCACAGCTCCTTGCCCAGCCGCCCGAAGTTGTGGGAAATCACGGCGTTGGCGGCCCGCAGAATGGTGCCGGTGGAGCGGTAGTTCTGTTCCAGGCGAATAGTGTGGGTGCCCGGAAAGTCATCGGTGAAGCGTTGAATATTCTCAATGCGCGCGCCCCGCCAGCCATAGATGGACTGATCGTCATCGCCCACCGCAGTCACCCGTGAGCTATCGCCCGCGAGCACGCGCAGCCAGGCGTATTGAATGCTGTTGGTATCCTGAAACTCGTCCACCAGCACAAACGGGAAGCGCCGCCGGTAGTGCTCGAGAATGTGAGGCTTGTGCAGCCAGAGCTCGTGAGCCCGCAGCAGCAGTTCGGCGAAGTCCACCAGGCCGCTGCGCTGGCAGTCTTCTTCGTAGGCGCGGTAGATCATCAGCATGGTGCGGATGAACGGGTCGCCGCTGTCGGGAATGTGCTGGGGGCGGAGCCCTTCGTCTTTCTGGCCGTTGATAAACCACTGGGCCTGGCGGTAGGGCCATTTGGCTTCGTCCAGCTCCAGGCGCTGGTAGACGCGCTTAATCAGGCGCAGCTGGTCGTCACTGTCGAGGATTTGAAAGTTTTGGGGCAGGCCCGCGTCCTGCCAGTGAGCCTTGAGCAGGCGGTGGGCCAGACCGTGGAAGGTGCCCACCCACATGCTGCGGGTGTTGACCGGCTGGCCGGTGTCCGACAGCAACAGCTCCAAGCGGGCTCGCATTTCCCGAGCGGCCTTGTTGGTGAAAGTCACCGCCATGATGGAGTAGGGCGAGACTTGTTCCACCTGGATCAGCCAGGCGATGCGGTGGACCAGCACACGGGTTTTACCGCTGCCGGCCCCGGCCAGAATCAACTGGTTGCCGGGGGGCGCGGAAACGGCCTCGCGCTGGGCGTCATTCAAGTCGTTGAGCAGGGCTGATACATCCATTGGCTGGTCGCGGCGTCAGTGGGTTTCGGGGCGCGACAGTGTACTCCGTTTTGGCCCGACTTTCAGGTCGCCCCGCTTCGATATCTGGACAAACGTACAGGCTTCTCGCGAAGGCTGTCAAGGGAGCAGAGCGAGCGGACGCTCACAAAGGCGTGTTAGCAGGGCGCGACGACCACTTGATTGCGGCCCCCACCCTTGGCGGCGTAGAGCGCGTCGTCCGCCGCTTTGAGCCAACCATCGGCGTTGGGGCACTGGTCATTAATGGGGGCCACGCCCAGGCTAACCGTGATATCCAACGCCTTCTCCAAGCACTGCACCGGCTGCTGTTCAACCACGGCCCGAATGCGTTCGGCAAAACATTCAGCGCCCACAATGTCAGTTTCCGGTAGGATCACGGCAAACTCTTCCCCCCCGTAACGACCGGCGATGTCGGGTTGGCGCAAATTGAATTTAATCAGACTGCTGATCTGGCGAATCACCTCGTCGCCGGCCTGATGGCCATAGGTGTCGTTGACCGGCTTGAAGAAGTCGATATCCAGCATTACCAGCGCTGCTTCCGAGCCGTAGCGGCGGTGGCGCTCAAATTCGGTGTGGAGGAAGGCCTCCCAGGTGGACCGGTTGAACAGTCCGGTGAGCCCGTCGGTCTGACTCAGCTGTTTGAGCTGGGCGTTGGTGCGCTCAAGCTGGCGGCGATTGCTGGCCATGTCGGTAACGTCATAGATCAACAGGCAAACGGCGTCGACCTCGCCGTGGCGGTCGGTCAGCGGGAAAAAGGTGACGTTCTGGAACATGTAGGGCTCGGTGCCGGTCACCGGGCGCCGATTGCGAAAACGGAACAGGTAGGGACGCTGTTCCCAGACGCTGAACGCCCGAGTGCCGAGCAAGCGCACGGTATCGAGCTTACGTTTTAGCCACTCCTCGGGGAAATCGTCGAACAGCTCAAACAGGGGCTGGCCGCGGGCATCGCCGGCGTCGATGCCGCTGTGGTTTTCCATAAAACCGTTCCAGGTGTGCACTCGATTGTCGTTGTCGAGCACGACAATACCGACTTCGATGGTCTGCAGCAGACCCATCAACCAGTGGACATCACTTAACGCCAACTCAGTGTCGTTCACGACGGGCTATCCTCGGGGTCGGGCCGCAGGTAATCCAAGGTTTCCTGCAGGCGGGGAATGGAGTCTTCGGTTAACAATAGCAAAAGGTTGCCGAGAATATTGCGCCCCTCCACCGCAAACGACACTTCAATGGTGAGCATTTGCTCCCAGAAATGGCTGTTGTGATTGATCATGTCGTCCATGGTGACGTGTGTGCCCAACACCACCGGCGCCGTAATTCGAGGGGAGAGATCCAACTGCTCGCCCAGGCCCTTTAGAAAGGCCCCGGCAATAATACCGGAGAGGTCCATCAGCACTTCCAGATCCCGCTTGGTGGCGTCGTCCTCGGCATAGCCCAGCAGGTGCGCCATGTCGTCGATGCTACTATCGGTGAACAGCAACAGCGCTTCCCCGGCGAGTCCGCCACCGATGAAGCCCTGGCAAACCCCCGACCATTTGTTATGGCTGCTGCCGGCACTCAGGGCCATCGTCAGTTCACTGGCCGCCAACATGCTGACCCGTGGCACCGATAGCTCGACAAACACTCCCAGTAGCCGCGCGAGCAGGTCACCCGCCTGGCCCATGGCGATATTGGATTGCTCTTGGAGCACATCGCGCCAGGTAGTGGTGGGCAGAGGTTGCTCCGTTTCGAGCACGGGCTCGCTGTGCTCCGAGGGGGTGTAGAGGCCGAACTCCTTGAGCACCCGCTGCAATGCCGCCGGCTCGGTGGGTTTGCGGATCATCGTCATCGCGCCCAGCCCGAGCACCCGTTGCTCCGCCTCGGGCTGAATGTCCCCGGAGACCACGATGACCAAGGTGGGCAGATCCCGGCTACGGATGGCCTCCAACACCCCGTAGCCGTCCAGCACCGGCATATTCAGGTCGAGCAAGAGGATGTCGCCCTGTCCCTGTTCCAGTGCGCGCAGGCATTCTTCACCGTCGCAGGCGAAGCTGACCCGCACGTCCCAGTCAGAGGGCAAAGTGCGCAGCATTTGCTTGCGTGCAACTAGCGAGTCATCACAAATCAGCAGCGGCGTCGGCATGGCTCGGTTCCAAAAACGTTGGGGTTGTTACCCTCATTATGGTACAAATTATAGACCCTGCTTGGCACATTATTCATCCATGCTTTGCCATAATTGTGGCCGTATCCCGTGCCTGGGTTTCCTGCAGTATCAGCTCGAACGCACAGGGCCGGTGAATGCCGTAGCCCTGAGCACCGTCCACACCAATGGTTCGCAGCCACAGCAGGGCGGCCTCGGTTTCGACAAACTCCGCCACAGTCTGCTTGCCCAGGATTTGGCCAATCTCGTTAATGGCGCGAACCATGGCCCTATCCGTTTCGTCTTCGACAATGTCCCGAACAAATACCCCGTCAATCTTGAGACAGTTCACCGGCAATCGGCGCAGATAGCTGAACGAGGACAGCCCGGTGCCAAAATCATCCAGTGCGAACTGACAACCCAACCCCCCTAGCAATTCCATAAAGTTCAGCGCTTCGGCCAGATTATGCATGACCGCCGTTTCGGTGATTTCAAAACAGATTTTCTCCGGTGGAATCGAAAACTCCCGCAAGACGTCCACCACAAAGGTACGAAACTCCACTTGATCGAGCGAACCGCCCGACAGGTTAATGTGACATGACTCCAGCGCCGCCAGATGCTCCGGGTGACGTGCCAGCTGCCGCATGACCTCGCGCACCACCCAGCGGTCAATTTGGTGCACCGCGCCAAAGCGCTCGGCCGCCGGCAGGAAAACGCCGGGGGGCACCACCTCTCCGGTCTCGGTCCGCAGCCGCACCAGTACTTCGTAGCACAGCGCCAGTTGCCCCTCACGGACCGGCACAATACGCTGAGCCTCCAGAAACAACCGGTCCTCCGCCAGCGCTGTACGCACGCGGTTGACCCACTGCATCTGCCCGAGGCGCTCGCGCTGGGCCTCGTCTTTATCGCTGGACAGGCGCACCCTATTTCGACCATGCTCCTTGGCAAGGTAGCAGGCAATGTCGGCACTTTTAAGCAGGTGTTCCACATCCGGGGTATCCGGGCTGATGGGCATCAGACCAATGCTGCAACTGATATCGTAGTCGGTGCCCTCCCAGGAAAAGGGCATGTCATCCAGCGCCATCCGCAGCTTCTCCGCCACCCGAATCGCCAGCTCTGGGTCGCAGTGCTCAAGAATGACCCCAAACTCGTCCCCACCGATGCGAGCCAACATGTCCCGCTCGCGCAAGCAATTGCGAAAAATGCCCACTACCTGCTGCAGTAATTGGTCGCCGGCAAAGTGGCCGGAGGTATCGTTGACGACCTTGAACTGATCCAGGTCGATAAACGCCACGGTGTGGTGGGAATTTTCGGTACGGGCGCGTCCCAAGGTTTCCGATAACCGGTGCTCAAATGCGCGGCGGTTAAACAACCCGGTCAGAGCATCGTGGGTGGCTTGATGGCTCAATTCCATGGACAGGCGTCGGGATTCGGAAATATCCTCCAGAATGACGACAAACTCCTCTCCCTGCCCCAAAGAAACCGTCACCCGCCCCCACACCACCTGGCCGTCGCCGCAGCTGAAGCGCAGCTCCAGGGTATAAGAAGAGCGCTCATGCCGGCGCAACTGGTCGCGAAACTCATCGCCCTTGGCGGCATCCTCCGGGTGAACCAGGTCCCGATACCGCCTGCCCACCAGCTGTTCGTGCGAGCGCCCCAGAATCTGATTAAACGCGGGGTTGGTATCGCGGATAACCCCCTGACGGTCGAGCTGCGCTATGCCCACCGCCGCCTGTTCGAAAATGGCGCGAAAACGACGTTCGGAACGCCGTAAAACGCGAAGAATCCAGGCACTGAGCAAACCCGCGATGACGATGATCACCACCAGAAACACGACACTGACGGTGGTCAAAAACGCGGCCATCCACCGGGCCGCCTCAATCATGGCGTTGCGAAACTGCTCGGTCTGGGTATTCAGCCGCCGATTCATCGTCGAGAGTTCTTCCCGCAAGGCTGCCAGGGCTCGAGGGTCGGTGGTGTGGGCCATCGCCTCTGTAATCGACTGGAGGCGCATTATCGGTGCATCCGAGGCTTCCCAGACTTCGGCTGCTTGGCGCAGTGGACCCCAGCCGGAAAAATAACGAAGCAGCCAGACCATGTCGGCGGCATCCTCGGGGTGGTTCCGGCCCCGAATCAAGGCCGCTTCGGCCTGTTCGACCCGAATGGGATCGGCCGCCATGGCCTGTCGGGCCACCCGATCCGCCAGAGGAATGGTCAGCCACTCACGCGCCCGGGCGAGGTCCTCCCGGTCACCGGTCAGGGCATATCGGTCCAGATAATAAACGGTCGCCAACTGGGCCCGGGACCAGATGCTTTGGCCGCTGACATAGGCCGCCGTGGCAAATTGGATTTTCGCCACAGTATGGGCAAACCCCACGGCCGTGGCCACGAGCACCAACAAACCGAGAACCGGGGCCAACAATTCGAGCCGCCAGCGAGCTTTGGAGGCATTATTTATAGTGGATGACACTGGGCGCTCCTGAGGGTGGCCTCATAACAGCGGCTCGTTCCCTAAGAACCTTGAGAATTTATTAGGCTAATGCTCTTTAGTTAAGCAGCAAAATGGAGCGGGCGCCACGCTTTAGGGCGTCAAAACGTACAATGCCGCCCGAAGGCGGCATTGCAAGGGTCGTTGGTAAAAGAAGGGGGTCGAGCGCACGCTGGAGGGGTCAGTGCCCCTCGGCTTCCTCTTCGGCGGGCAGCGTGGCCAGGTACGCCACAATATCGCGAATCTGGCTGCGCTCCAGCAGCATACCCATGGGAGGCATGCCGGAACCGGAATACTCGGTTTTGACCACCTCCGAGCGAGGCACTTCCACGGTGTTGTCGCCGTCGACTATGGTCATGGTCTCCTCGGTCTCCGCCTCAAAGAAGCCACTGACCGTTTCCCCGTCCTTCAGCGTCACCGACACCCGACCATGGCCCGGCGGCACCCGGGCGCCCGGCTCTACGAGCGACTCAAGCAGTTGAGTGCGGGTCAGGGTTTCACCGATGCGGGTCAGCACCGGCCCCACCCGGGCGCCCCGGTGGCCCACCATGTGGCAACGAATACACTGGGCCTGATTGCTGTAGCGAAACAGGTTCTTGCCTTGCTCCGGGTCGCCGCCTTCGAGCGCCTCCCGGTAGACCTGCATCGGCTGGTTGCGGTTCTTATCCGCCTCATAGGCTTCCAGTTCGGCCAAAAGCTCTGAGTTCCCGGTCGCCTCCACCGCCTCAATCACATCGAGCTGAACCGCTCCGGGCAGTGTTCCCTCGCGCAAGGCTTGAAGGGATTCGGCCAGGAGCGCATGAGCGCTGGCATCATCGATGTTTGCCAATGACCGATAGGCCGCCTGCTGCTCGTCGACGGAGCCATTAACCAACAATAGGCGGTGCATTTCCACCACCTCGTCGGTGGGCAAATCGAGTTCAGGTAACAGGGCCAGGGCGGACATGCGCACTTCGGCGTCCCGATCATTGGTGGCGGTCAGTGCCGCCTGGCCCATTTGCTCATACTCCAGCTCGAACAACGCTTGGAGCGCCGCCGAGCGCACCTGAGCACTGGCATCATTTTGCAGCGCCTCCACGAGGGCCGGCATGTCGTCCTTGATGGAGAGCGCCGCCAGAGCGCTAACCGTGGAGGCTCGCACATCGGCGCTGGGGTCTTCCAACAAGCCGGTGGCTTGCGCACTCAGCGGGCCGGCCGCCTGCGTCAGCGGGTGATTGACGACCCCTCGCTCCCGGCCGGTTACCCGGTCGAACCGGGAGGAGGCCGGCCAGGTGGCGAGGGTATCGAGCGCCTCGGCCCGCAGGGCGCCGGCAATGTCCGAACGCTGGGCAAAACTTAACAACCGTTCCACCGCTTTTTCCCCCCCCACATAGAGGTTGGCATTAATAGTGCGGCGCAACAGTGGTTCGTTGGTGAAGCTCGTGGTTTCCAGCAATTGGGCCAGCGCTGGCAGGGCGTCCTCCACGAATTGATCGTCACTGATGCCCCGCGCGGCATTGGTCACGATAAATTCACTCTCATCATCAAGGAAGCGGGTCAATTCAGCACTGCCCAACCGCTTGAGCGCGACCACGGCGGCCACTCGCACCGCCTCCGATGCGTGGCTTTCGAGTTCACCCAGCGCGGCCTCGTCGCCCATCCGAGCCAGGGCAATGGCGCCCCCGTGGCGCAGGTAAACGTCCTTATCGGCATTCGCCTCCAGCATCTCAACCAACGCTGGCATGGCGCTGGGGTCGCCGATTCGACCCAGTGCCTGGGCGGCAAAGAAGCGGGCGCGGGCGCTGTCATCCGATAGCAGCGGCGTAAGGTCATCGCGGGCTTCGGCGTAGCGCACGTCCCCCAGTACCTTGGCCACCTGGGCGCGAATTTCGGGGTCGGTGTCTTCCAGCAGCGGCAGAAGCACCGCCGGGCGAGTGGTGTTTGCGCGCATTAGCTGACCCAAACCCCAGATCGCATGAATACGTGCCAGTTGGTGTTCGCTTCCGGTGGCAACCTCCAGGAGGGTGGTCTCGTCCTCGCGGGCGACGAGGTTCAGCTGCGCCCGCTGGCGCACCCGCATATCCGGGTGGCTCAAGTGCTCGCGCAGCTCGGCTTCGCTCTTATCGGTAAAATCCGCCCGCAACAGGCTTTCGGTATTCGCCCGTTGGTCGTCATCCACACCCTCAGTCGCGTCCAGTTTCCAAATGCGTCCTTTACCGTTCGTTCCCCAGCCCTCAATCCAGTCGCTCATGTAAAGCGCACCGTTGGGCCCGAAATCCAATCCGGTGGCCTGCACACCGCGGAAGATGTTCTGGTCGCTTTCCAGCTCAAAGCCCGCGCCCTTGGGCTTTAGGGTAAACGCATTGATACCCGAACGGGCGGCGGAGCCGACAAATTCCACCACGAAGAAATGGTTTCGCCACTTTTCGCTCAATGCCGTGCCGGGGTTGTAGACCATGCCCGTCGGGCCGGCGTGGTAGGGGGCCACCGGCGGCAGAAGGTGGGCGGCCTGGTCTTCAAAGCGAGGCTTGAAGTAGGACTCATCCATCCAGACTTTGTAGCGGTTATTCTTCGGGTCTTTGTACTTACCCAGCTGCCAGTTGATACGCCAGCCCGAATCGGACCCGTCCACCAGGTAGACCACCCGCTCATACTCGCCCTCGTGGTCGCCGTCGTTGTCCACGGTAATCAGGTTGCCGTACTGGTCGAAGGTGAACTCGTGGGTATTGCGCACGCCTCGGGCAAACACCTCGAAGTGGCTGCCGTCGGGCTCGCTACGCACGATCATGCCCTGGTTGGGATAGGCGTATTCGTTGCCTTCCACGTCGGTGATATGCGCACCGATGTCGCCGATGCCGTAGTAAATTCGCCCGTCCGGGCCCAGGGTAACCCCCGACATGCCGTGGCCGCTGAAGCCGATATGCACAGCGAAACCTTCGGCGATGGAGGTTTTGGTATCCGCCTGCAAATCTCCGTCGGTGTCTTTCACCCGCCAGGCATTGGGGGCGACCCCCAGAAACAGTTCGTCCAGTTCGTTATGGTAGTAGATGCCACCCAGCACGTCGGTGACCTCGGTGTGGAAGTCCTTCAGAAAGCGTCGACTTTGGTTGGCCTGGCCGTTGCCGCTGGTGTCTTCGAGCAGTACGACTTCTTCTTTCACCACCGCCAAGTCACGCCAGTCGCGGGAGCCGTCCTCATTGCGGTCCTTCAGCCACTCGTTTTCAGCGCTGTTTTCGGGAGCCAGTTCCTGGCGCAAAAAGTCGCGCCGATCTCCCACGGTCTCGAACCCCACGGAGGGAAATTCCCAGTCCGGGTAGCCGCGAATATCGAATTCGGAGTTATTGCTGCGGTTGGTGATGGCCGCCCAGAGGCGGCCCTGATAGTCGACGCTAATGGCCACCGGGTCCGCCAGAAGCTTTTCCGGAGCCCAGAGGTTCACGCTCAGACCCTCGGCGGGCTTAAGGTTCAGTTGGCCGACGATGCGCTCGGCCGCGGACTGCACTTCGGCATCGCTCAATGCCACGACGGCGGCATCGGTCTCGCTCAGGGGCGCCACGGCATTGTCGGGGGCCTCGGGGGAAGAAGCGGCGGAGGGTGCTGGGTCGGCGCTCTTTTCGGGCTCGGGCGTCTCGGGCGCGCAGGCCGCGAGCAGGAGGGTGAGGGAAGCCGCCACCAGGGGGCGACCAATGGTTTGGGCTCGTAATTTCATGGCCTTCTCACATCGTTATGCTTGTCATTGCGGCGTTTCGCACGAGTGAGTATAGGCGAGCTGGCGTCAGATTCCTACGATTTATATGTTAAAAAACGTTCAGCAGCGGTACCGTCCGAGGGCGCAGTCGGGAGTCAAGGGCGCACCGCACTGAGAAAAAACTCCCGGTTGCCGTCCCCACCCTTGATGGGGCTGTCAAAGTAATCCCGCACCTCGAACCCAAGGGACTCGCAGCAAGCACGAAGGCGGGCTTCCACCTCCCCATACAGCCGTGGGTCCCGGACGATACCGCCTTTGCCGATGCCCTCCCGGCCCACTTCAAACTGGGGCTTGACCAGGCTCAACAGTTGAGCGCCGGGCTTCATCACCGCCGGCAGGCCGGGCAAAATCAGGGTTTGAGAAATAAACGAAACGTCCATCACCACCCGGTCGAAGCCGCCGGAAGCTTCTCCCAGCAACGCGTCCGCTGGCAAGGCACGGGCGTTAATGCCTTCGAGGCACACCACCCGTGGGTCCCGGCGCAGCGCGGGTATGAGTTGCTCGCGCCCCACATCCACGCCCACCACTTTGGCCGCGCCGGCCTGCAACGCGCAATCGGTAAAGCCACCGGTGGACTGGCCCACATCGAGCACCACTTGATCCGCCATGGATACCCCAGTGCGTTCGAGCGCCCCCCAGAGTTTGAGCCCCCCGCGAGAGGCGTAACGCTCCTCCTCTCCCGGCTGAGCCCGAAGCTCGGCCTCTTCCGGGATTTTCAGCCCCGGTTTGCGCACCACCTGCCAAGCACCCGAGAGCCGGGCGCTGACCCGACCGGCGTCGATCAACCGCTGCGCCTGAGTGCGGGTTTGCGCCAGGCCCTGAGCCACCAGTACTTTGTCTAATCGTTCCAACGGTAGTCCTCTCGCGAGCTTTATTCAGTAGGGCGGGGCGGTGGCAGGAGATTGCCCTGGGCACGGCTCCAAAGCCAGCGCAGGCTGGCGGCGATATCGGGCCGCTCCATTTCCAGCTCCGGCGTTATCGGCCGAAAGCCGTTCTCGGTGCGTTCGGCCACCACAAAATTAAAACTATAGTAGGGCTCTTGCCCCATACGTAGGTCGGTAACGCGAACCCGGCCCTCCATCGCTTCCAGCTTGAAGAAGCCTTTGCTGAACCAAGCCATCCGCTGCACTCCCCAGTTATCCGCCAGCGCCTCACGCAGGTCGGGGTGTCGATCAAAGCGATCGAAGCTCACCGTCCTGTTGCCATCGGCCAGGGCGTAGAAACCCTCATAGTAATGTTCCGGCGTCATCACCAGGACTCGCCACAAAACAGTGTTAAAGGGGGTGGGGGAGACCAGTACCGCCTGGGCGGACCAATCCCCTTGGGCAAGTTGCTGCTCCACTCGGCTGGTAACGTAGGCTTGCGCCCCGACGCTCCATAGGAGGTAGCCGGTAGTCAGGGCCAGCGCTGCTCGGTTCACTCGCCGATGGCCCAAAAAAGCGAACGCCAGCCCGGCCAACAGAGGAAGCGTGTACAGCGGATCGATAATAAACAGACTGGCCACCCCGAAGGGGTAGTCGGTAAACGGTTGACCCAATTGGGTACCGTACACCGTCATGGAATCGAGCAGAACGTGGGTAATCAGAATCAGCCACAGCGCCAGCCACCACCGTCGAAACCCACCGGCGGGGGACCAGCGCGTCACCAGCCAGGCGAATATCGGGGAAAGCAGAGAGAGATACAACAGCGAGTGGGTGGCACCCCGGTGGTAGGTGACGTTGCGGATCGGGTCCCCGTAGTCAATAAACGAGTCCAAATCCGGAAGGGTGCCGAAGAACGCACCCGCCAGAGCTGAACGCCATACCGGAACACGCTTGCCCATAGTAGCGACGCCCACCGACGCGCCGAGGGCCATTTGAGTGAGTGAATCCATGAGCTTTGGTCCGGTTCAGCCGAGGAAGGGAAGCCTGTGGCTCAATACGACCCACCTCCGAGGCTGGACTACACTGACAATGAGTCGTTTTTAGTTTGGGTGACGCCCATTTTTGTCCGTCCCAGCCAGAGACTTTATCCCAAGGCCATGGCAAGACAGCGCGGCGGGATAGTATCAAAGTTGGCCACAAATTGTCCCTGCCCAAGAGGCGGCTTCACCGTGATCCCGCCACGCTCGCGGAATAGGGGAGTGATCGGGTGGAAGCGCCGGGACGTTATCTGTCAGGATTGATGAACCGCAACGATTCCTTTGGAGCACACGCTGTGACCGTCCCAATAGTAAGAATTGGCTTTTTTCTTCTACTCAGTCTCCTTCCCTGGTCGGCGCTGAGCCAAACCCCCTCCCCAACGACCGACGAACCTCTGGTCGTGGGCACCAAGGTGGCGCCCCCGTTTGTGATCAAGAACGATGCCGGCGAATTTTCCGGTATCAGCATTGAGCTGTGGGAAGAGCTGGCCCGGCGGCAGAACCTCACCTATGAATTTCGGGAAGTGGAGCTCGCCGAACTGATCAGTGGGCTTGAAGACGGCACCATCGACGTGTCGGTGGCGGCACTGACCGTGACCGCCGGGCGCGAAGCAGTGGTGGACTTCACCCACCCTTTTCACACCACGGGCCTGGCGATTGCCGTTCCGCGGGTGGGCAATCCAGTCTGGATCGCCGTCAAGCGATTGTTTTCTTGGGAGTTTATGGTCGCCATCGTCGCACTGGGGGGCCTACTGCTCGCGGTGGGTTTTATCTTCTGGCTGGCCGAACGGCGCAAGAATGCCGCGATGTTCGGTGGTACTCCGGCCCAGGGCATCGGCGCCAGCTTCTGGTGGGCGGCGGTGACCATGACCACGGTCGGGTATGGGGATAAGGCGCCCATTACCCTGGCGGGCCGGCTGGTGGCCTTGGTCTGGATGTTTGCGGCCATCATCCTCATCTCCAGTTTTACCGCCGCCATCGCCACCAGTCTGACGGTTAGCCGGTTGGAAACCACTGTTCAAGGCCCCGACGACCTGCCAAATGCGCGCGTCGTGACGGTGGGCCATTCCGCCAGCGCCCACTACCTGGATGAACGGGGCATCGGTTTCAGCGCTCGAGCGGATCTGACTTCGGCATTGCAAGCGGTGGCCGACGAGGGCTTCGATGCCGTGGTCTATGACCGGCCCATTCTTCAATACCTGAGCCACCGGCAGATGCAAGGCGCCTTGCAGGTGCTGCCCAGCACCTTTGAGCGTCAGGATTACGGCATCGCGCTGCCCGAGGGCAGCGAATGGCGCGACCCGCTGAACCGCACGCTGCTGGCCATTATTGAAGAGGACACCTGGAGCGATACCCTACAACGCTACCTGGGTGAAAGCAGCCCCTGAGGAGGGGCCGATCCGAGGCGGTATTAACGATTTTCGCGCAGGTAGACCGCCTTGATATCCGTGTACTTCACGGGCTGAACCATGTAGCCGCCACTGTGGTAGCGCTTAAATTGGAGCGAGACCCTTCCGGCCTCCTCAATTTGTCCCTCTAGCTTCCGGCCGTCCTGCAGGTGCAGTTGTACATCCCGGTTGAGGTATTGACCCAGGTTCGCCATCGAAATGCGCTGAGCCCCCGGGGGCGCAGCTACCGAGGAGGAGTCGGAAGGCATACCCCCGCCCGTACTGGTTTCACCCTCGGTCGGAGCCTTATCACTTTCAAGGATCAAAGGGCCGCCTTCGCGCACTGCCAAATCCAACTGACCCACTTCTTCTTGGTTCACTGACAGCGTGGCCTGCAGCTGATACAACAACATTTCCGGGGAGGAGCGAGACAGTTCGTCCATGTTCAGCTCACCGCGCGGCTTGATGGACAGACCGATCTGATCCGGCTCCGCCAAAAAAGTGCGATAAGCTTCAGTCATGGTGGGGCCGGCCACAAAGCCGAGGCGCTGCCACATTTGCTGCCAAGCTTCCAGGTGCTGAGCAATAAAGGCCGGGCGGCTCAGGTCCGTTTCATTCCGGCAGAACTCAATCACCCGCTGGGCGTAACCCCGATCCCGGTAATCAATAGTGAGCCCAAGCAGCTCGGCGTTGGTGGCGGCCATACCGACCGCCGTGGCGTTCAGGGAGGAGGCACCCAGGGACAGCTCCATGGAGACTTTCGTGCGGTGCATATCGCGGAAGTGACTGTCGAGCGTTAGGTTCAACAGCTGGCCGCCGCCGATAAACTGGTAATCCACCCTGCCGTCCATCACCAGGCCGGAATAGCCCATCTGCACCAGCTCCGAGGTGCCGAAGCCGATGCGATCACCACAACCGGCGGCGGCAAAAGCGCCAGCCCCCATCGGGTCCATGCCCGCCTCGGTGGATAGGGGGAAGCGAACCCCTTCAAACGATACTCCCAACGTTTTGGGCAGTTGCTGATTGCGAATATCCATAGCCAGGCTATGAACCCCCAGGGGTCCGCCGGTGTGCACCGCGATCCGGTCGATATTAAGCGCGCCGCCCATGCCCGGGACCTGGACAAACAACCCTTCAATACGAACTTCGCCCCCCAAGGTAATAGTAATATCGCGGTATTCCAGGTCACCGCCCATGCTACCGACCATCATCGCCGCGGTATCCAAACGCTTGGCGATTTGCTGGGTGTAATAGTAGTGGCTGCCGAACAGCGCCACGGCGACCAGAATGATCAGTCCGATGATGACTTTTTTCATGGGTCAATCCTTCCAATTTTCGTGATTTCCCCAGATCCTACGCGATCCGGCCAAACGGCACCATAGCCAACATTGGAGAGTGTGACTCGAAACGCCCCAGGGAGCGCGAGACAAGACAGTACGCACTTCTTGCAAATGCTAACTATTATCATTAAGATTGTTGTTTTTTATGTCACCCGAAGGGTTCCCCAATGCACGCTCAACCGACCGCACGCGTCCGCTTTACCCGAAAGGGGCTCGCCATCGCCTGTATCACTATCAGCCCCCTGAGCCACGGCCAGGGCACCGAGTCGAACGCAGACACCATTGACGAAATTGTTGTCACCAGCCGCTACACCACCAACGAGCAGCTGGACACCGCCACCGGCCTGGGACTGACCCTGTACGAAACCCCCCAGTCGGTTACCGTTATGACCGCACAGCGCATCGCCGACCAGGACCTGGACTCCCTGACCGATGTGGTCAACAACGCCGCTGGCATGTCCGCCCGTGCCCAGGACAGCACCCGCCATACCTATTCCGCACGGGGCTTTGAAATCAACAACTACCAGATCGACGGCATTCCCATTTACTGGCAGCCCGGCGGCAACGCCGGTGAGACCCAGTCGGATATGAGTTTGTACGAACGGGTGGAAGTCGTGCGCGGGGCGACCGGCCTGTTGACCGGCGCCGGCAATCCCTCCGCCTCCATCAATTTGGTGCGAAAGCACGCCGAAAGCCGGGTACTGAGCGGTTCGGTGGACTTCTCCGCCGGCCGCTGGAATACCTACGGCGCCACCGCCGATGTCAGTACCCCACTGAATGACAGCGGCTCGGTTCGCGGTCGGTTTGTGGGCCACGTTGAAGAGGGCGAGTCTTTCCGGGACCTGGCCGAGGAGAGCACCCAGGTGTTTTACGGCACCCTCGATGCCGACTTGACCGATAACACCTTGCTGCGTGTGGGCGCCAGTCGCCAGGAAAACGAGCCAGAGGGGTCCACTTGGGGTGGCTTGCCCGTGTGGGACATTGATGGCAATCGCACCGAATGGGACCGTAGCCGAACCATTGGTACCGACTGGACGTCCTGGTCTTCCACCGTTGAACACTACTATTTGGATCTGATTCACGAATTCGGCGATTGGACCGCCAAGCTCAGTGTTAACAACAACCTTAATTCTTCTGACCAGTTGTTGCTATATTTTGGATATGAGGAGGAAAACGAGGGCATCTGGCTGTTTCCTTCTCCGCGCAATGCGGCCACTGAGCGAGACCAAACCAGTCTCAGCTTCCAGCTGAGCGGCGACTACAACTTATTCGGCAGAAGGCATGATCTTACCTTTGGGGTCGTTGATCACAAAGACGATAGTATCGCTTCCTCTCGCGCCCGTTCAGACGTGGCGGATATCGGCGACTTTTACGAGTGGGACGGCAGCTACCCGCAGCCCACCTGGGGCGGAAACAAAGTAGAGGTCGAGCAAACCACAGAACAGTTCGGCGTCTACGCGGCCACGCGTTTATCGATTTCGGACCCGTTTAAAATTATTCTAGGAGGACGACTCGCCGACTGGCACCAAACCGGCACTTACTACGGGTTGGACAGAGACTATGGGGACGACAATGTTTTCATCCCTTATATCGGTACACTGTATGAACTGAACAATCAGCACACCTTGTACGCCAGCTACACGGAAATTTTCCAGCCGCAGAACTACGAAGACAAAAACGGCAAGCTTCTCGATCCCGTTCGAGGGGGGAGCACCGAGGTGGGCCTAAAGAGTTTGTTCTTTAACGGAACCCTGCAGTCCACAATATCAGTGTTCAACATTATGCAAGACAACCTGGGGCAAGCTCACAAGGACGAGACGATACGCGGTAGAGAAGGCACACAAGCCTACAAAGCGGCCGACGGGCCAGAAAGCCAAGGCTTTGAGTTTGAAGTGGTGGGGGAGCTTAGCCCGAATTGGGACCTGAGCCTAAGTTATACCAGCTTCGACATAGAAGATGCCAGCGGCAACGCCGTCAACACGAATAACCCGAGCGAATTGTTCAAAGTCTTTACGACCTACTATTTCGACGGCCAGCTGGATGGCCTGACAATCGCCGGCGGCGTAAATTGGGAAGGGCGCAACTATACAGACGTCGACAAGCCCCAAACCAACACCAACAAGCCAGATGCCCGGGAGAAGGTGCGAGTGGAACAAGAAGCCTATGCTCTGGCAAGCCTGATGGTTCGGTATGAATTGACCAATCAGCTCTCGGCTCAACTGAATGTCCAGAACCTGCTGGATGAGACCTACTACAGCCAGATCGGCTTCTACCGTCAGTTGGAATACGGCGAGCCGCGCAGCTTTACCGCGTCACTGAAATACCAGTTCTAGCCGCCACGGCAACTCCCATGGGAGGCTAGACACGGGTGACCTCATCGGCCCCCGCCCGGATACACCGGCGCGGGGGCCAAGTCGTTAACACGGGTACAGATTAGTCAGGTATACGAGCCATGGGTTTACACGGTTGGCGTTTGGCCTCTCTTATCGGCGCGGCCCTGGTCGGGGGCTACGTGCTGGCCACGGCCGTGGGTTTTTTCCTAGGGAAGCTTCTGCCCCTGCCGTTAAGTGAAGCCACTCTGATCAGCCACCTCACCGGTTTTGTGTTTTACGCTGGCGCCATTCTCTGGGTATTCGCTCTGCGCCAGCCGGGCAAAGCGTGGCTATACCTGGGACTGGCCAGTGTGCTCTTTTCGGTCATCGGCCTGACATTGAGAGGGTAGCGGGATGGCATCACAACACACCACCGTTGAAGGCCTTCCCAAAGGCAGCTTTCGTCAGTCCATGGCTTGGCTGCACACCTGGGCCGGTCTCACTCTGGGGTGGCTGTTATTCTTTATGTTCGTCACCGGTACCGCTGGTTATTTCGATACTGAAATCGACCGCTGGATGCAGCCCGAACTGCCCCCCGCGCAACTGGACCACTCGGTTTACCACAGCTCTGCACTGTTGTTGGAAAAGGCGGAGACCTGGGCACCGGGCGCGGAACAGTGGTTGTTCACCTTACCGGTTGATCGAAACGAACCCTACGCTGAATTGTTCTGGCGCGGTGCCGACACCGAGGCGGGTGCCAATGCCGAACAAGGCGAGCGACGCATCGACCTCAACACCGGCGAGCCACTGAAGGCCCGCGACACCGGCGGGGGTCAAAAGCTGTATCAAATGCACTGGCTCTTGCATTACACCACTCGCGCCTACTCGGACTGGATTGTCACCACCGCCACGCTTTTTATGTTTGTGGCCCTAATTACCGGGGTCATTATCCACAAGAAAATTTTTAAAGACTTTTTTACCTTTCGACCCCGAAAGGGTCAGCGTTCCTGGCTCGACGCCCACAATGTACTCAGCGTCACAACGCTCCCGTTTCAGTTGATGATTACCTATTCGGGTTTGATCTTTATGGCGTTCTCCTACATGCCGCTGATCGTGGCCGCCCACTATGGCACCGACGGCAGCGACTTTTACGACGAGGTGTTCAGCCCCCCGGGGCTGGTCGAGCCGGCGGAAGCGCCCGCCACACTCACTCCGCTTACGCCCCTGATGGCCGAAGCCGAAAGCCGCTGGGGGGAAGGACGTCTTCGGCGTATCGACATTCGCCACCCGAGCGACAAGAACGCGCGCATCGTGCTCTCTGAAAGCATCGACGATAGCATTTCCTCCGGGGCAGGGCGGTTGGTGTTCGATGGCGTAAGCGGTGAACTGTTGCACAGCGCCCCCTCCGCCTCCTCCCCCGCAAAGGGCGTTCGCGACGCCTTCCTCGGTTTGCACGAAGGTCTGTTCGCGCCGCCCATGCTCCGTTGGCTGTACTTTATTTCCGGCCTTCTCGGCACCGGTATGGTCGGCACCGGGCTGATTCTGTGGGCCGTCAAACGCCGACAGAACGCCGAGCGCAAAGGGGGCAGCGCTCCGCGCGGCGTGCGGCTGGTAGAGAAGCTGAACATCGGAACGGTGGTGGGCCTGCCCGTCGGTGTGGCGGCCTACTTCTGGGCGAACCGCCTGTTGCCGGCCGAGCTCGCCACGCGAGCCAGCTGGGAGGCGCACGCCATGTTCCTTACTTGGTTGGCGATGTTGATACACGCCGCCGTTCGACCACGCCAAAAAGCCTGGGCCGAACAGCTGACTGTCGCCGCACTGGCATTTTCAGCCTTGCCGATCCTGAACGCACTCACCACCGACCGACATTTAGCCCATAGCCTGGCGACGGACGATTGGGTCTTCGTCGGTTTTGATTTAACCGTATTGGCCATTGGCGTGGCCCTCGGCGCGGCCGCGTGGCGTGCCCATGTCGCTCTGGGAGAAACCTCATGACCCAAACCGCCCTCCCGTTAGTCGCTCTGTGCCTCCTGGCACTGGCCGCCTTCGCCAGCCTGTGCCTGGCGACGCCGCGCCACATGCACCAACTCAAGGCATCGAAACCCCAGCGCTGGCGAACACCACTTCGCGCCGGCGGATGGGGACTATTGACGCTCTCGCTAATTGTCGCGGTTGTAGAGCGCGGCTGGGGTTTGGGCTTGGTGGAGTGGTTCGGCGCTCTAACCCTGGCGGCGGTGACCGTGGTGCTCGTGGCAACTTATCGGCCGGCCTGGTTGAAGGCGCTCATCGGGGCGGGGGGGCTGCTGGGGTTGGGGGCGCTAAGCGGCGTGATGTTTGTTTGAAGCCTGAGGGCGCCTTCCGAACTCCCACAACGGTCCCACCGTCATGGGAGTGGCGGCAACGTGTCACCCCATTACAACTCTGACAGCTGTTCAACCACCGCATCTTGATCGCTGAAGTCCGTCACCCGCGCTTGTACTTTTCCGTCCTTGACGCTGATAATTGTTGGCAATGTCCTGACATTGAAGGCTGAAAACAGCACCCCGCCGGTATCAACACGAAAGGGCAATTTGAGTTCATACAACTGTGTGAACTCCGACAGAGCCTTCTCATCAGTCCACAGGTGGTTCGCCACTCCTTGCCAGTTCCTGTCGGAAAGCCGCTTTTGCAACGAATTCAATTCACTCTGGACGCGCTGACACTTTTGGGCCATTTCCGGGCGGGAGTCCTCCAGGTACCAGCCACACCAGGTGGCGGTAAAAAATAGAAGATGCTCTCCCTCCATCCAGGGCTCAAGTAACGCTTTTCTTTGCGCTTCATCGAGCGCGTCAGTGCCGGCACTCTCCAACGTCTGTCCGCTGGCCAACATTTTCAGAAAACGCTCAAGATTATCGTCGGAGTCATGGGCAGTGTAAACGACGTTGCCATCGGTGTTGATCAGCACACTGTATGGGGTACCAACCAAACCCAACGCCTCGGCCAACTTCCCCTCCCGGTCCAGCCAGACCGGCATACTCAAATCGTGCCGCTCAATGGCTTTTTGAATATGATCGCGATTCTCGTTGATGTTGATATTGACCGCGACCACGTTCACCTGCTTCGAGAATTGCTGGTGCAACGCTTCAAAATGGGGCATCTGCTCCATACACGGCTTGCACCAAGTCGCCCACAGCTTGACGTAAGTCGGCTTGGTCGCATCCAGACTGCCCACCGTTACGCGGTTGCCCGTCTTGAAATCCGTCAGCTTAATGTCCGCGAATTCGGACTTTTCGGCCTGTACGGAAAAGCTGGCCAGAACCACCAAGGCGACACACCACTGTTTCAACATATTCGCTCCCTACCGTTTCAATTAAACATCGTTCTCGTGGGGAAGCTTTCACTCAATAACTCTCAGGCGCTTCCGTCACTCATCAAGGTAGTGGAGAATAACGCATAATGGCATAATAAAAAGGGACAATAATCGTTAAAGTAGGTAGGACATGATATGGGCTACAAGGAGATCTATGAGCGTTATACCCAGAGCATCTTATCTGGAAGCCTTAGCCCCGGAGAAAGGGTTCCCTCTATCCGCCTTCTGGCAGCGGACCTGGGCGTCGCCAAAAAGACCGTCGAGTCCGCCTATGACCTTCTGGTGGGAGAGGGCTACCTGGTCAGCCGCGGCGCGAAAGGCACGGTGGTTAACCCTGGTTTGCACATTCAGGCACCAACCCGGCAAGAGGGGCCTGCCCACTCACAAGAGACGCCGTTAACACACTCCACCGAGACGGGGCAAAGCGGAGGGTATCTTCGTCTGGGCATCCCCTCTCTCGATGCCTTTCCTTACAGGAAGTGGTTGTCCCTTTCCGGCAAGGCGGTTCGTTCAATGCGACCGGAGGAAATGCTCTCGCCTCCCGTGGCGGGCTACGCCCCGCTGAGAGAAGCCATCGCGAATTACGTCAACTTATCCCGCGGACTCAAGTGCAGCGCCGATCAAGTGTTCATTACCAGTGGCTACAAACACAGCCTCGCCCTGACACTTCAGGCCATAACGACGGAGACAGACACGGTATTATTCGAAGAACCGGGGTATTTTCTCGGCCGAAAACTGCTCAGCCGCTTGGCCCCCAACTTGGCCTACGTCCCCGTCGATGCACAAGGTATGGACGTGGACTATTTGGCGCGCCATCACCCCGATGCCAAGCTGGTGATCACCACACCCGCCCATCAGAGCCCGCTGGCGGTCACTCTTTCTCTACCTCGGCGCAGTCAGCTTTTGCAGTGGGCGCGGACCTCCAGCGGCTGGATTCTGGAAGACGACTATGACGGCGAATTTCACTATACCCGGAAGGTTATTCCGTCGCTTAAAAGTCTGGATAAAGAGGATAGAGTGATTTATGTGGGGACTTTCAGCAAAACCGTCATGCCTTCAATCCGCGTAAGCTATCTGGTAGTGCCCAGAGCACTGATATCCACATTCCAGGCAGTGGCTGATGTGGTAGCAACCGGTCTTGCACTCTTACCACAGAAAACGCTGTCGCTATTTCTGGCCGAGGGACAGTTCTTCAAGCACCTGAAGAAAATGCGCTCGCTGTATCAAGCCAGAAGAGAAATGGTTTGCACTGCCCTGCGGACCGTTTATCCCAACCTCTTTGAGGTCGAAATGACCGACGGGGGAATGCATATTGTCGCCTTCCTGAAAACAGGCACTCAAGACGAGGCGCTCGCCTCACTCTGGCAGGTGTATGATCTACGGGTAGCGCCTCTGTCCCTGTGGTATGCCCAAGCGCCAAGGCGCTACGGACTGGTCATTGGTTATACCAACGTCCCCTCCTTGGAGGAAGCTTTGCGCCTATTCAGGTTGCCATACAAAGAGACCGTGGCGTTGCTTGCTATGACGCAGACGCAATGAGCAAGCCAATGAGGCCCGCGCCCAGCGCATAAAACACCATTGGCCCCAAAGTCAGGCGAATAATTTGCCCCTCCTTACCCGCCAGGTTCACCACTGCGGCGGCGGCCACCACGTTCATTACGCAAATCATATTACCCGCATTGGAGCCTAACATTTGCAAAGCCAAAATTAACCGGGGGGAGTAACCAGCGGCCAGCGCCGCTTCCTGTTGTAGGCCGGCGAACATCATGTTGGAGAAAGTGGCCGAGCCGGCCACAAAACTCCCCAAGGCACCAATGAACGGAGCGGTCAGCGGCCAGACAGGCGCCAGCTGGGCCACCGCCAGATGCGCCAGTTCGGTCGGCATGGAGGCAAGACCGCTGGTGTTCACTCCAGAGTTGAGGAAGATGCGCACCATCGGTACAGACGTGCCCAGGGCTATGGCGGCCGGAACCAGGCTGCCGGCGGTTTGCCGGGCCGCTCGAGCGGCGGTGGCCACGGGCAAGCGGTGCAGCACCAGGGTGATTAGAGCCGTGGCGGCAAAGACGGCGCCGGGAAGGTAAAAAGGCGCCAGACTGGCTGAGATATCGGTCCCCAATAGCTCTGGCCAATCCATGGTGATGCCTTGCAGCCAAGCCTTGAACGGTAGGCTGTTTAGGCGAGTCAGTATTAGCAGCCCCGCGGCAACCAGGTAGGGGGACCACGCCAGCCATAAGGGCATGGGGCGCGCGTCGGCGCTTGGGACGTCGGTTGCCGGATCCGGGTCGTCGGGCAGGCGCCAGGGGGTGGCGGGCAATAACCAGCCCCGGCGGGCGGCGCTTACCACCAGCGCCAACCCTGCCAGGCTGCCGATGATGGAGGGGAATTCCGGGCCCAGCAAGTGCGCCACACCCCAGGCGGGCAGGGTATAAGCCAAACCGGCAAAGAGCGCGAAGGGCCACAGTGCCAAGCCCTCGCGCCAGCGCCGGGTGGCGCCAAAATAACGGGTCAGCAGAGCCACCATGATCAGAGGGAGAAAACTGGCCACCAGAACGTCGATGCCAGCGGCCGTGGCGCCGATGGCTCGCAACGCCGCGCCGTCCAGTTCGGGCACGCCCTGGGCAATGCCCACCAACAGCGGCGTGCCCACGGCCCCAAAGGACACCGGCGCGCTGTCGGCAATCAGCGCCAGCGTCACCGCCGCCATGGCCGGAAACCCCAGCGCCACCAATAAGGGCGCGCCTATGGCGGCCGGAGTGCCAAAACCACTCGCGCCCTCCAGGAAAGCACCAAACAACCAGGCGATAATAATAACCTGCACGCGCCGGTCCGGCGAAACGTGAAAAAACCCGGTCCGGATAGCATCCAGCGCACCGCCGGCTTTCAGAGTATTAAGCAGAAAAATGGCGCCAAAGACGATGATCAAGATGGAGCTGGCAATCACCCAGCCTTCCAGTATGGAGGCGGCGATCTGTCTGGCGGGAACTTGCCACACCAAGGCAGCCAGGGTCCCGGCAATCAGCAAGCTCAAAGGCATGGCGCGGCTGGCGGGCAGGCGCAGCACCACCAACAACAGAAAAACCGCCAATACCGGCATCAATGCCGTCAACAATTGCCAGACATTCATGGAGCGCGCTCGTGCTGCGATGGTCCCTGCATTTTACGCAGGCTTTAATTCGGTGTCACCGGACGCTTGGCGGATGATCGGTCAAACACCGACACATGAGTTCATGTTGCCCCGGCAGGTTGGCGTGTCGCCCTCGGTGGGGCTGAACTTACAACCCCTGAGCACCGCGGCGCAGCCAGTTGTGTACAACCGCCAGCTTATGACGCGCATGGCTCGACAACACAAACGGGTACAGATCCGAGAAGCCCATGGAACGATTGACGTGATTGACGCCCACGGTGAGGGCGGCTGTGGTCTGAATCAACCGTTCGGCATCGGGCTCGGAATAAGGGTCCCAGCCGGGGTGCGGTATATCCGGCGATGACAGGCCGGTGGCCACGAAACTGTCGGCAATGTCTGTCAGGTGCAGCAGATGGGCGGCGGTTTCCGCCCAGTCCTCATGAGGGTGGGCGGAGGCGTAACTGGTAAGGTAATAATCTCGCCACTGTGCCGGGGGCCCATTTTCGTAGTGGTACTGAAGCGCCGCCGGATAGTTAATCCGCTCGTCTCCGAACACGGCACGAAATTCTTCCATAAAGTCATCGCGAAGGCTCAGCCGCCACCAGAGCATATGAGCAATTTCATGGCGCATGTGGCCGATCATCGTCCGATATGGCTCTTCCAACGCTTCGCGACGGGTGGCGACCAGGACCGGGTCCACTTCCGCGACGCTGATGGTCACGACGCCTTCGGCGTGTCCCATCGGAACCGGGGTCGGCCCCTCCGCCAGCAAATGAAACACGGGTCGGGCCCCGGGATCTTCCGGCCGGAACCAGTGCCAACGCCCCAGGTTATCCAGCGCCCAACGTTTAGCCGCTTCGGTCTGGGCCCAGTTGGGAATGGCATTGGGGATGGAAGGGTCAGGCGCCAGCGCCGTCATGGCGCAAGAACGGCAGAACGCCCCTTCTTCCGGCGCTATCCAGTTACAACCGATTCGTTCGCGGTTGGCACAGAACGGCGGCATTGGCAGAAAGGCCCGAGCCTGGGGGTCATAGGCGACGGGCGTGCCATCAGCCGTGGCCAGGTTATCGAACCACAGAGAGCCGGCGCCAACCGGGTTGGCGAAAACACGCATTGCGGAAGCTCCCAAAACTATGAATGTAAAGTGCCATCATGCGGCACCGACCCGCCCGTCTACAAGTGGTTAGGGAAACAAAGCGCACTTTCATTGATATTGAGCGCGACAACCTCAGTCTTACCCGAGGATTATTGGCGTCGCTTCTCAAAATGTGGCATGTGATGATCGTTTAGTCATTTTTGCTAAAAGCGGTGGCGTCCCACTCATGGACTGTCACCTCCGACGAGCCACTGGTATGAATAGGGTCGTCAAACGCGACTGTTTTCGCCGCTTCAAGGTTGTCTACCTTAATGACGTAGGCGCCCCCGCACTTGTCGGTAAACGGACCTGCCAGTTCCAGCACGCCGTCCTCTTTAAGCTGAGCCAGATACTCTTTATGTAAATCAATCACCGACGGCTCAAACTGCGGTGTGCGCATCGCTAGAACTAAATATCGCATGGAATCCTCCTGTAATTGGTCGACCGCCATCAAACGGTTCCTCTATATATTTATCCAACAAAACTAAGGCTTGGGACTATTTAGTGGGTCGAACGCTCGAATAGACACTTAGGCCAGTGACAGCAACCAGAATCACGGCCATTCCCAAGATCTGCAGAACCTCCAGGCTTTCGCCTAAAATCAAAACTCCAAATAAGGACGCGGTCACCGGCTCCACCATAGCCACAATTGACGCCACGGCGGGCGCTGTATAGTTTAGGCCCATAATGTAGAAGATAAAGGACAACCCCGCACCAATCACGCCGAGGGTGGCAAACAAGGGCCAGGCCGAAGAATTCAGCACCGCGACGATCTGCTCGGAACCGCCCGCCCAACCAAGTATGGCACTCAGTACGGCGAAGGCAATAACGAGAATGGCCTGGGGGCTGCCGTGCGGGGCGGCATACTTAAAACCGAAGATGAACACCGCATAGGATAGACCCGCCAATAGCCCCGCGCCCACACCGAAGGGCGTGACCCCGCCAGGGCTTATGTCGTAAATACCGGTAAGCAGCACCACCCCGACAATCACCATGACGATGGCTACCCACTTTATGGGAACAGGGCGTTCAAGCTTAAGGACGAAGGAAACAAGATAGACAAACACCGGCGCGCAGTACATCAATGTGGCCGCCACCGCGACACTGCCTTCCGCAATGCTGAAAAAATAAAACGAGAAGTTGCCAGCGACCCCTAGACCCGCGACCACCGACCAGAACCATAGCCGACGGCTTGCCAGCCCGCTACCACCGGGACGCAGCACCAACCATGCAACCACAAAGAGCAGTCCTATCGCACCGCGGTAGAACGCCACCACGAACGCATTCCACCCTTCGTCCATGAGAATGGCGCCGATACCCCCCGACAGACCCCAACACAGCGCCGCGATTGCTACCAATGCCGTACTCAGCTTTGCCATTGTGCCCGCGGGGGTAAGCATTATATTTTTGAGCCCTCTATAAACCGGAATCTGCCTATGGCCCGGAAGTGCACGAAGGTTATGGGTCTATACCGGTATCACCATCACTTTTGAGAACTTTGCCGACTGAGCGTATCGCGAGGGCCAGTGAACGGTAAGGAAGGTCGACGATAAACCCTACGACATCGCACCATTCATTATCACTGTCAATGTTCTTCGGCCAAATATAATGAGCCAGAATAAACCCTCCGATGCAGACCAACAGAACCGGCCAGCTGAACCCCACTGCGAGAAGATCGTACACTAAATACGAACTTGAGCAGAAAATCAGCACCGCGACAATTCCTCTTATTACGTCCATCGCTGTTTCTCCATATTACCTTGCAAAACAACATTTCACGACGGGAGGGACATTATTGCATTTGTATAGTGTGCGCTCCGGTAACGTAAGGTCATAACACGGAGTTTTCAAAAACTTGCAATAGGCCACACGTCAAACACAGGTCACTCCACCGTCACACTCTTCGCCAGGTTGCGCGGCTGGTCCACGTCGGTGCCTTTAATGATGGCGACGTAGTAGCTCAATAGCTGCAAGGGCAAGGTGTAGAGGATGGGGGCCAGCCACGGGTGGCAGTGGGGGACCTCAATGACCCGCATGTTCTCGTCGGATTCGAAGTTGGCTTCAACGTCTGCAAACACGTAGAGAATGCCGCCGCGTGCACGGACTTCCTCGACGTTGGATTTGAGTTTCTCCAGCAGCTCGTTGTTGGGGGCGACTACGATGATGGGCATCTGCGCATCAATCAGGGCCAAGGGGCCATGCTTGAGTTCGCCAGCGGCGTAGGCTTCGGCGTGGATATAGGAAATTTCCTTCAACTTGAGCGCCCCTTCCATCGCGATGGGGTACTGATCTCCCCGGCCCAGGAACAGGGAGTGGTGTTTGTCCGCAAACTCTTCGGCCAGCTCTTCGATACGCCCGGCCAGGGATAGGGACTCCTCCAGTTTGGCGGGCAGGCTTTTCAGGGCCTGAACCAACTCTGCCAATTTCCCGGTGCTCATACCATTGTGTTTGCCCAGGGACAGAACCAGCATGGCCAGGCCCACAAGTTGGGTGGTAAACGCTTTGGTGGAGGCCACGCCGATTTCCGCTCCCGCGCGAGTCATAAACGCCAGGTCGGATTCACGCACCAGCGAGGAGCCAGCCACGTTGCAGATGGTCAGGCTGCCCAGGTATCCCAGTTCCTTGGCCAAACGCAGGGCCGCGAGGGTATCGGCGGTTTCACCAGACTGGCTGATGGTGACCAGCAAGCTGTTGGGCTGCACCACGGATTTGCGGTAGCGAAACTCACTGGCGATTTCCACATTGCAGGAAACGTTGGCCAGGGATTCCATCCAATAGCGGGCGACCATGGCCGAATGATAGCTGGTGCCGCAGGCCACAATCTGTACGTGTTTTACTTTTTTCAGCAGCTCGGCGGCACCGTTGCCGAAGGTTTCATCCAACACCGAGTCGGTACCCAGGCGTCCCTCCAGGGTATTGGTGACGGCGTGGGGCTGCTCGTGGATTTCCTTTAGCATGAAATGGCGATACTGACCTTTGTCGCCGGCGTCATAGCTAATGGTGGATTCGTGCTCCTCCCGCTCGACGGGGTTACCGTCTTTGTCGAACACGCGCACGCTGGTGCGTGTGAGTTCGGCCACGTCGCCTTCTTCCAGGAAAACAAACCGGCGGGTAACCGGCAGCAGAGCCAGTTGGTCGGAGGCGACAAAGTTTTCACCAATGCCCAGGCCAATTACCAGCGGGCTGCCGGAGCGGGCCACCACCAGACGGTCGCTGTCGTTGGTATCCAGAACAACGGTGCCGTAGGCGCCGTCCAGCTTTTTCACGGTTTGTTGCACGGCGCTGAGCAGGTCGCCGCTTTCCTGGCGAGCTTTGTGTACCAGGTGGGCGATGACTTCAGTATCGGTCTGGGAGTCGAACTGGTAGCCGGCGGCTTCGAGTTCGTTTTTGAGGGCGGTGTGGTTTTCAATAATGCCGTTGTGGACGACGGCGAGTTGTTCGTTGGAGACGTGTGGGTGGGCGTTGCGCTCGCTCGGCTCGCCGTGGGTGGCCCACCGGGTGTGGGCGATGCCGGTACCGCCGGGGGTGGGGCTGGCGTCGACGGCGTCGGCCAGTTCTTTGACCTTGCCGAGGCGGCGCAGGCGCTTAAGCTCGCCGTTGTTAACGACGGCCACGCCGGCGGAGTCATACCCGCGATATTCGAGGCGACGAAGGCCTTCGACCAAGATGTCCACTACGTCCCGCTGCGCGACTGCGCCTACAATGCCACACATAACTCCATCTCCTGTTTCAATAGATTCAATTCAAAATTCTTAAGAAAACGTTGGGGAAGGAGTTGCGTCCACCCCCCCGAGACACGCGCGTAAATACATGACGTGAAGGGATTCACTAATGCCGCGATGGCATGGATGCCATAGAGCGGCCCCTGTAGGCTCGACTGCTGCTCCCTGCAGCAAACGGTCCCGTGGGTATAGACACAACTCCTTTCACGTTTCGGTGCACTTAACACTGCAGGGCAACCGCTTTTCCACGCCTTCTTTACAGGCAGTTCTTTAGCCGCAAACCGTGACGGGGATCGGGTATACCGGTCCAAGACCGTCTGCTGCAGGGAGCAGCAGTCGAGCCCCCAGGGAGGGGTTTACGGCGTGTCTTGGACCGGTATACCCGATCCCCACCCCGAAGCGAGCTGGAGGATCAACCAGCCCGAATCACCTCAACCCCCAAAGATTCCAAATGCTTCTTGGCGTCATCGGGAAATTCCGCATCCGTCACCAAGTAAGCAATCCGCTCCCAGGGTAATTCCAGATTGTGAATCTTCCGTCCAAGCTTATCCGACTCCGCCATAACCACCACCTCCCGGGCCACTTCCGCCATGACCTGACTCAAGCTATAGAGTTCATTAAAGGTCGTGGTACCGCGCTCCAAATCCAGACCGTCGGCGCCGATAAACAGCTGATCAAAGTTATAAGAACGCAAAACCTGCTCAGCCAGCTGCCCCTGAAAACCCTCGGATTGTGGGTCCCAAGTGCCGCCGGTCATCAGCAGCGTGGGCTCGTTCTCCAACTCCCGCAGAGCATTGGCAATATTAAGAGAGTTGGTCATCACCACCAGGCCCTGTTTGCGGGACAACTCCGGGAGCAAGGCCGCGGTCGTCGTGCCGCTGTCGAGAATGACCCGGTTGTGATCCAGAATCAGGTCGGCGGCGGCTCGGGCCATGCTTTGCTTTCGTTCCGAAATTTTCTCCGTGCCCGGGTCGACGATCATTTCCTTAGGCAGCGGTACGGCGCCCCCGTAACGACGCAACAGCAGGCCATTGTCCTCCAGGGCGGCTAAGTCCTTTCGCACGGTGACCTCCGAGGTTCCGAAATGCTGCGCCAGGTTCTCGACGCTGACTTCACCAGCCTCGGTGAGCATGTCGATAATGGCGCGACGGCGCTGTTGAGTGTTTCGCTTGTTCATTTTTGTGCCAATATACTTTCGATTTGAAAGCTATTGTATCGAAACGAAAGGGAAAGTAAAACGGCCTTCACACCCGTGGCTGCCTTGGTTTTGGTTATTTTGGGTCCATACTGTTTATTAAGTGGTGAAAACTTCCGGTTCAGGGTGCCCCATCCCGTGGCAACGGATCGGAGGTTTCCGTGTCCAACTTATTGAACCTGAGCTTTATAACGCGACTTTTACCCTAGAAGGAGCCCGATATGGCAATGGAACCAAAAACCATGAGCGACGTACTTGAGCTGACCCGCGAGTGGCACCGGCAGTTATCCGAGCACCTGCACCGCAGTGCCGATGAAAGCGGGTCCGAACGTAACGACATGCTGCTCGAGTATCTCTCCGAACACGAGCGAAAGCTTGCCGAGACACTGGAGTACTTCCAGAGAGATGCCGACATAGAGGCGCTGAATACTTGGTTTTACGAGTACACAGACCGGCACAAGATCATCCATCGGGATCCCCACGAGATTCCCTTCACTCGTATGAGCAATGACGAAATCACCGGGGAAATTGCCGAACTGCACAATCAGTTGGTGGATCTGTACAAACATCTGCACGAACGGGCCGAGAGTGAAACTACCCGCGAGGTCCTCCAACAGCTGCTCGATATCGAACGCAGCGAAAGCCGGCTAATAAGCGTCGGCGCCGAGCGCTCGCAGGAAATGTAACGCTGAAGAACCCAGGGGAAGGGCCCTGAGCGGGCGCTCAGGGCCGGCGGGTTTATAGCCTACTGACAGTCGATACTGCCGGGGCTGGGTGAGCCCTGTAGGCCGAAGCTGATGCTTTCGCCCGGAGCCAAGACGTCGTTGTACTCAACTCCGCTGGCTTGGTACTGGGCACCAGAGCCCTCGATGTTGGCACTCCAACTGTTCCCCACGCTGATGGCTTGGCCGAAGGTAATATCCACTGCCCAGCCATCCACCGCTGTAGAGGTGTCATTACTGACGGTAAACGTGGAAACGAAACCGCTGCCCCAGTCGTTGGTGTCCACGGTGCAGCTCAGTTGCCCGCTGGGGGCACTGCTGCTTTGAACGGAACTGACCGCGGAAGAGGCTACCGAGGAGACGCTCGAAGCACTGGAGCTGGATACGCTGGAGGAGAACGACGAGGAAGAAGCGCCGTCGCAGTTGCCCGCTTCAGGAATACCCGGCCCCGCGATTTCCAGACGGTCGATATTCGCCAGGCCCCCTTCAGTGGCCGCCTCCAGGGTTAGACGGTGGCTACCGGCGGGCAAATACGCGGTCGTTGAGGCCGGCTGCCAACTGTTCCAGGCACCGGTGCCGGGGAAGTTGACCCTAACTCTAGCGTCGGACGTATTGAGCCAGAAACCGGCGCTGCGATTGTCATCGGCGCCATTAGCGTAAAGCCAGAAAATATCGTGATTCCCCCCTTCGGAGATATTCACCTGCCATTCAATGCGGCTGCCCACTTCATTAGTGGTATTGATAAAGCCGCTGCCGGTGTGGCCGCTGTGGTTGCTGTCCACCGTCCCGTCATGTGTACACACATCCTGTTCCTGCAGCACCAGATGATCGGTCGGCACGCTGGAGGACTGGCTGGATGACGAAGAGCCGGAACCGCCACCGACCACGCGAATGTTCGGCGCGGGAGGCTCGTCCATGCCCGCGCCCAGGTAGAAGGAGGGGTGGGGCGGTTGGTTATAACCCGAGTTCTGCCAGGAAATGGCCACCCGATATTGCGGGTCGTGCATCAGCGTACGCAGTCGATGGTCACTGGGTGTAGTGGTGGTAAACAGCAGCAGAGCGTTGTTGTCGCTGTGGCGCCAGAGCACTTCCTCGCGCCAGTCACCGAGCAAATCCGCGCTCAAGGCCGGCGTACCTTTGGTGCCATTGTTGGAAGCCGCGCCCAACTGATAGGCGGTCAGTAGCCGTTCGGTGCTGTTGGTGGCCGGGTTCCATTTGTCGATCATTTCCCGATCCAAGGTTTCCCGCAGGAGATCGCCATCCCACCAGACGCCGAAATTGATTGGGCCGGGACGGGAGGAAGAGAGGGTCTGGCCGGTGGCGCTGAACAGACCACCGTCGGAGGCCCAGGCTTCGTAGCCACGGGAGTTCGGGTCCACATCCATGGCTACACCCCGACCAATATCGGACCTATCGCCCGGGTCGCTCCACAGAATCTGGCCGGTGCCGGCATCATGCATCTCGATGCCGTGCTCGCCGTAACAGGAAGCGCACTCATGCACCATAAAGACTTCCTGACCGGGACGGTCCGGGTTCATATCGGACAGGTGCAAGGCGTCGCCGTGACCCAGGCCGGTGGTGTAGAGGCCGGTGCCATTGTCATCCACGGTCATGGCGCCGTAGACAATTTCCTGGCGACCGTCTTCATCCACGTCCCCCACGGTCAGGCTGTGGGCACCCTGGCCGGCATAGCCGCCGTTGCCGCTGTCATCACTATCAAACACCCAGCGCTGCTGCAGCTGACCGTTTTCAAAATCCCACGCCGCCAGAACCGAGCGGGTGTAGTAGCCGCGGGCGAAGACAAAGCTGGGGTTTTGCCCGTCCAGATAGGCAACGGTGGCGAGGAAGCGGTCCACGCGGTTGCCGTAGTTGTCACCCCAGCTCGACACATTGCCGCGCGCCGGAACGTAATTCACGGTATCCAGCTCGCGTCCGGTGCTGCCTTCGAACACGGTCAGGTATTCCGGGCCAGACAGAATATAGCCGCCGCTGTTGCGGTGGTCGGCGTTGGCCTCGCCAATGACATTGCCCTGACCGTCGCGGGTGCCGTCGGCGGTTTTCACCGCGACCTCGGCACGACCGTCACTGTCGGCGTCGTATACCAGGAACTGGGTGTAGTGCGCGCCGGCGCGAATGTTGCGCCCCAGGTCGATACGCCACAGCTGGGTACCGTCCAGTTCATAGGCATCGAGGTAAACGTTGCCGGTATAGCCGCTCTGGGAGTTGTCTTTGGCGTTGGATGGATCCCACTTCACGACGATTTCATAGTCGCCGTCGCCGTCCAGATCGCCGACGCTGGTATCGTTCGGACTGTAGCTGTAGTTCTCGCCAGTGGGCGTGGTGCCCCCCGAGGGACGTTGAATGGGAATACGATGAAACGGTTCGCCCCAGACATCGGTACTGGCCTGGCCCTGTGACTGGCCGTTAATCAGGGTTTCCACACTGTACTGCGCGCCCCTGTTGCCGTTGTTGTCGACGAAGTTGGTGCGCTCGGTTAGCGGGGCGTTATTGAGCTGAACGCCATCGCGATAGACGTTAAAGGCGGTGTTCTCCGGTTCCGCCCCCAGCCAGCGCCAGCTCACAAACACCGAGCCGTTGCCCCGATCCACGGCCACCAGACCACGATCAAGATTTTCCACCTCGTATTGACCGAAAGCGCCGGCGGCGCCCAGACACAGGCTGGTAAACACTAGGGGTCTGAAAGCTCGACGCAGAGCGTGATAAAGCGTCGTTCTGGAAACGGTTGGTTGTTTAAGGTTCATAAATCTCTCCTTTATTTATTTCACATTATTTTCAATCGATGTCCTTCAGGGACTGGCCAGATACTACGCGGACGCCTCACAAATTCCGCGAAACAGATCTCAACTTCCAAGAAACTTATGATATTTAACATATAAATAGCGGTTAATAGAAAGTTGAGCGACAACCGGAGCATCGCCGGAGGGGAGGTTGGCGGAGGTTCTGGGGGGCGCTCTGCCCTTAAGGGCCGACGGGCCGTACGCCGAGTCGGCCCGGCGTACGGCACTGGCCAATTATCTGGGCCATCAGCCTTGCGCGTACCGCTTTTCTACGGTGCTGCGCCGGGCCGGGCGGCTCTTTAAGAGGGGCGTTATTACTCCACAAACTTGGACAACAGACGGATATAAGCGACTTGGTAGTCGTTGTGGTTTTCCGTGACCTGCCAGGAGTTCACCGGCCAACTGGTATTAAAGTCCAGGTAGGCTTTGGCGGCGGGCTGATCGGCCGGAGGCGAAAGCTCCTCGGCCCCGCAGCGGGCGTTGTTCTCCGAGCCGCCGCAGCTGTCGGGGCAGCAGGCATCCCAGCTGTAGGACGGGTTGGGACCACCCACCAAAAAGCCCGGGGCGGGACCGTAGTTGGAGGTATCCACCGAGTCCCAGTCCGCGCTGCCGTCGGCAAACCAGCTGTGATAGAAGCTATCCACGGAATTGTGGACGTCCAGATGGTACATATTGGACAGGTAAACCTTGCCCAAAGGGTTGGTGCCGTGCAGGTAGTGCAGGTAACCCAGCGCGGCATTGTCGATCGCCTGATTGCTGGCATCACCCAGCTCATGCACCGCCAAATTGGTAAACGTGAGCCCCTGGCGGGACATGGTGCGGTTGCTCCCCCAGGTGAAGTTGCTTTCTCCCAGATAAGCGCGATAGGCGTCTTGAACCTGGTTTACGGCGTCCCAATTGCCATTCATGCCGTTGGTATAAGCGGTCCGAATATTGTTCGCCACTGTTTCGCTGGCGCCGGGCAGGGAGGCATAGTAAAGCCAGTGCATGGTTTCCGGCTCATTCCAGGGGCCGACCCAGGTAATCGGATGGTCGGTGTATTCGCTCTCGGCAAAGTCCCGATAAGCGGCTTTGCCTGTGGCCGCAAACAGGTAGATGGCGGCAATGCGTTTTTTCAGCGCTCGGCCGGCATCATCCACTTCCTGCTCGCCGGCGGCCACTTTCCCGCTGTTTTCGAAGGTCACTGAGGGGTTGGCGTCGGCCCAGCTCCAGGCTTGTTCCGCCCGATTGGCCAAGTCCTCTGCGTAGGCCTCCCAGCCCTCCACTTCCGCGAACACCATGCTGCCAAAGGCAAACGCCTGGGCACTGGTCAGTGTCGCGGAGGTGGTCGCCGGGCCATAAACGCTAGGCCCCGTGGCGGCAGAAGGTGGGCTGGCATGATCCAGACCCTGGACAGACAGGACGGAGCCGTTCTCTTCCTGCATGCGCTTGAGCCAATCCATGCCCCACTTGAGCTCATCTAGCAGGTCGGGAATACCGTTGCCGGATTCGGGAATATTGAAGTCATCGGTCCAGATAGCCGGGTTTTCCCGATAGGTGTGCATCAGTACCACAAGGTAATCGGCGTGCCAATTGGTGTATTTATTGTAGTCGCCGGCATCGTACCAGCCGCCGCGAAGGTCGCGCTCGGTACTGGCGTCGTCTTCGGAGCCGTAGAGTCGGGCTTCCGGATCCTGTCCTTCGCCCAAATGGCTGGCGTCGTCCGCCCATCCGGTGCCGGCATGGGTGGCCCGCTTTTTATCGCCGGCACGCTGATAGAAGAAGGTGCGCACCGCGTCTTTCAGAACCGGTTTGTACACATCGGCTCCGATGGAGAAGGCAGGGGAACGAACGTTCTGGCTGCGATCCCAGACCACGTAACGGCCGGGGTCGGTGACGGCACTGAAATCAAACCACCAGGCTTTGTCGCCGGATATATTGCTGGTCTCGCCTTCGTTCCAGGTGCCGGGTGAGCCGGTGTGAACGACTTCGCCGGAGTCAACGTTGACCAGAGCATAGTCCTCACCGGGGGCAAAACTTAAACCGCTATCGAATCCGGTCTGTGGGTCGCGCAACACAGCAACTTTATCGGAGGAGGGTAAGTAGCCGAACTGATCCACCACAATGCAGACCGCCACCGGCGCTTGCTGGACGTTAACGGCGGCCAGAGTCTCTGGAGGAGACTGGTCACACACTTGCGCGGAGCCGGGCTCGCTGCTGGATTGAGCGCTGGATTCGGTACTTGTCGCAATTGATGACCCAGAACTGTCGGCCTCGCTGGAAATGGCGCTACTTTGACTGGAAGAGCTGCCATCGCCGCCGCCAGAGGAGGAGCCGCCACAAGCGCTTAGGCCGGCACTAACCAGTAGCGCCACGAGGGACCGGGTAAGGGGGGAAAGACGCATTTGCTTACCTCAACATTATTGTTGTGCTGGAGAGTCATCAGGCTAAACAATTTCAAACGAATTGTAAACGGTTACACTGACTAAAAAGTGCTCAACCCCGTTGCCTCCATCAGACGATATTGTAGTCTGGGCCAAAGGCTTTCGTCTGCGTAGACTTCGTAATCCACGCTGTAATGGCGTCCGCGCCGGTTGTGCCAGCGCTCATCAAACCACTGCGCCCCCGAGGTTAACGGTTCAGCGGCCAGCGGACCTCGCAGCACCACGCTGGTTTCCAGGTTCAGGTTGTGCAGGTTCCGGCGGGTGAAGTTGGTGGAACCCAGAAGCATGCGGGCGGCGCCGTTGGCGTCGCGATGCATTAACCACTTGGCGTGACACTGCTCGCCGTGGGTGTCACACCAGCGCAGCGCAACACCGGCACTGACCAGCTCATGGGCGACGGGACGGTTGGGGACGCCGTTTTTCTCTCGACCGAAGGCATCTTTGTTGGGGTCGAGCAGTACCCGCACTTTTACGCCGCGCTCGGCGGCCTCCTGCAGAGCCCGCACAAGATGCCGATCAGACAGGTAAAACATGGCCATATCCAGGTGTTCATTAGTATTCGCGCCATCAATCAGCGCCAGCGCCGCCCGCTCAACGGCCCGTTCGGTCACCACCTGCACGGTGAGTTCAGAGGAGCTGGGCACATCGCCAGGCTCCGGCGCCTGAGAGGGGGCCGGTCCACCGGAGAATTCCAGAACCGCCGCCTCGCTCTGCAACAGGTCCCCCGTCGCGGGGCCGCTGAAGCGCAGGGCGACGTTGCCGTGGGCACTGCTGCCATCATGCGGGTTGGCGGAGGTTACCAGCGCCGCCAGGGCTTCCCCCTCATCGGCGATTAACAGCTTCCGGTGGTTGGCTTTGAAGTTAATCAACGCCAGATAGCTGCGCAACGACACCTCACCCTCGCCGAAGGGGTTGGGCAGGGTGTCGCCGGGGGAGTTGCCCCAGGGCTGGATAAACGGTCGCCAGATCGAAGAGTAGAGGGGATTGCTGTCGCGCAAACGGGGCAAATCGGTAAGCGTGACCGAAATACCGGCGGCTTCCAGGCGCTGAAAATGAGGGGAGGGCAGGCCGCCGTAAAGGGTGTTCAGTGGATCGCTAATCACCAGAATCTGCATATCGGGGTGGCGTTTCTTTTGGGCGATCAGCCGGTCGGTCAATTCTGAAGACAGCGCCCGGTGGGTATCCGTTAACTGTCCCTGGTAGGCGTTGAACAGGAACATATCCACCAAAACAAAGCGCTCGGCTTGTTCGATCAGGCGAAAAATCTCGTCAAATATGCTCTGTTCGGTGTGGCGGGTACCTTGTTCGTCCACATAGGTTCGGTCCGCCAAAAACCGCACACCGGTGGCAGGTCTGGGGGGCGCTTCCATGCCCACTCCCTCGGGCAAGGGTTTATAAACCCCGTAGAGGCCCGTGGCCAGCAGAACAATGGCCAGCACACCCAGTAGACCCAGGCCGTAGCGGCGAACCGATGATTTCTTTGTGGCCATAGCTATTCAGTCCCTTTTATTAAGTGTGTTATCCGCCGCTGGTTGCCCAACCTGCAAAGGCTGTTGAAACGGCCTGTGCTAGGATTTTTTGGTGGGGCGTTGCCAGCCCTGGATATTGCGTTGGCGGCCCCGGGCGATGGCGAGCTCTTCATCGGGGACGTCTTTGGTAATGATGGAACCGGCGCCGACGGTGGTGTTATTGCCCAGCTTGATCGGTGCCACCAAGGCAGTATTGGAACCAATGAAGGCATTGTCACCGATTTCCGTGAGGGATTTGTTGACCCCATCGTAGTTGCAGGTAATGGTGCCCGCCCCAACGTTAACGCCGGCACCGAGTTTGCTGTCACCGATGTAGCTTAGGTGGTTAACCTTACTGCCGGCGCCGATGGTGGCTTTTTTCACTTCCACAAAGTTGCCCACTTTAGCGCCATCCGCCAGTTGGGTACCGGGACGTAGGCGGGCAAAAGGTCCCACGGCACAACCGGACGCGACCCGGGCGCCTTCAATCACGGAGTTGGCCTTGATTTGGGAGCCAGCGCCGATCACACAGTCTTTCAGGTAGCAGTTGGGCTCCAGGGTCACGCCGTCTTCGAGCATGACTTCCCCTTCAAACACGCAGTTCACATCAATCACCACATCTCGGCCCGTGGTGAGACGACCACGGCAGTCAAAGCGGGCCGGGTCCATCAGAGTAACGCCCTGAACCATCAACTGCTCCGCTTGCCGACGCTGATAATAGCGCTCGAGCGCGGCCTGCTGCTGTCGATTGTTGATGCCTTCCACTTCTTCGGGGTGGTCGGGATGGGCGGCGTGAACACCCAGGCCATCCCGGCGGGCCATGGCAATAATGTCGGTGAGGTAGTACTCGCCCTGGGCGTTGTCGTTGCTCAGGGTGGGCAGCCACTGCTGTAGATGCTTGGCTTTGGCGGCCATGATGCCGGTATTGATTTCGGTAATCTGTTTTTGAGCGTCCGTGGCGTCTTTGTGCTCCACAATAGCCTCTACTTGCCCGCTGGAGTCGCGCAAGATGCGTCCATAACCGCCCGGTTGGGGAAGGTCCACGGTGAGCAAACCAATGGTGGTATCGGTGACCGCTTCGGCCAGCTTGCCCAAGGTATCGGCGCTGGTGAGGGGGACATCCCCGTAGAGGATCAGCACGGTGGCGTCGTCCCGGAAGTGGGGGAGGGCTTGTTGCACCGCATGGCCGGTACCGAGTTGTTCGGTTTGCTGGACAAAACGAACGTCGTCCGCCGCCAGCCGAGCCTCCACCTTTTCGGCGCCGTGGCCGACCACCAACATAATGTGGTCGCTGCCCAGAGCCCGGGCGCTATCGACGACATGCTGTACCAGCGGCCGGCCACCCACCGGATGTAAAACCTTGGGCAGGTCGGAACGCATGCGGGTGCCTTTACCGGCGGCGAGAATGACAATATCAAGAGGGGCGGTCATGTAAATACTCCTTCAACGAGGCGCGAACGCGACATCTTAAAAATACAGGGTTCTGAACACAAAAAAGGGCGGCCGTTCAGCCACCCTTTCTTGTTGCCAATACCGAGCACACCAAGTTACTTGTTGCTGCCCAGACGCTTGCGGATCGACTGCAGTGTGCGCAGTTGCGCCGCTGCTTCGGCCAGCTCGATGGCCGCTCGGGAGTAGTCGATTTCGCCAGACTGATTGGTCAGCTGCTTCAGTGCCTGCTCCTTTGCCTCTTCGGCGGCGGCTTCGTCCATGTCACCGGCGCGCAGCGCGGTGTCTGCCAAAATCGTCACATGGTAGGGCTGCACTTCCAGATAACCCCCGGAGACGTAATACACTTGCTCGTCTTCGTTGTCGTTATCCATAACCACTCGCACCGGGCCCGGCTCGAGAGCCGTCAACAAAGGAGCGTGACCGTAGATGATCCCGAGTTCGCCTTCAGTGCCCGGGGCCACGACCATTTTAATAAGCCCTGAGAAGATTTCCCGCTCCGCACTGACTATATCGCAGTGAAATGTCATCGCCATATATCTGCCTCTAACGCTTCAAGGTAGCCCGGGGAACCCGGGCCAGCGGAATTACTTCTTCTTGGCTTTGTTGGCTTTCTCGATGGCTTCTTCGATGGTGCCCACCATATAGAACGCTTGTTCCGGCAAGTCGTCGTACTCACCGTCGAGAATGCCCTTAAAGCTGCGAATGGTGTCCTTCAGCGATACGTAAGTACCGGGGGAGCCGGTAAAGACTTCCGCCACGTGGAAGGGCTGAGACAGAAAGCGCTCGATTTTACGGGCGCGCGCCACGGTCAGCTTGTCTTCCTCGGACAGTTCGTCCATACCCAAAATGGCGATAATGTCTTTCAGCTCTTTATAGCGCTGCAAAACGGTCTGTACGCCGCGAGCCACTTCGTAGTGCTCGGTACCGATGATCAGCGGATCCAACTGACGAGAGGTAGAGTCCAGCGGGTCAATAGCCGGGTAGATACCCTTGGACGCAATGTCACGACTCAGTACAACGGTAGAGTCCAAGTGCGCAAAGGTGGTGGCCGGAGAGGGGTCCGTCAAGTCATCCGCGGGCACGTAGACGGCCTGTACGGAGGTAATGGAGCCGGTTTTGGTGGAGGTAATACGCTCCTGCAGCACGCCCATCTCTTCGGCGAGTGTAGGCTGATAACCTACCGCGGAAGGCATACGACCGAGCAGGGCGGATACTTCTGTCCCCGCCAGGGTATAACGATAGATGTTGTCGATAAACAACAGAACGTCTTTACCTTCGTCGCGGAATTTCTCCGCCATGGTCAGACCGGTCAGGGCCACACGCAGACGGTTGCCCGGTGGCTCGTTCATCTGGCCGTACACCATGGCTACCTTGTCCACGACGTTGGAGTCGGTCATTTCGTGGTAGAAGTCGTTACCTTCACGGGTCCGCTCACCCACACCGGCGAATACGGACAGACCGGAGTGCTCTTTGGCGATGTTGTTGATCAGCTCCATCATGTTCACGGTCTTGCCCACACCGGCACCACCGAACAGGCCGACTTTACCACCCTTGGCGAACGGGCAAACCAGGTCAATCACCTTGATGCCGGTTTCCAGCAGTTCGTTGGAAGCGGCCAAGTCTTCGTAAGCGGGCGCTTCGCGGTGAATCTGCATGCGCTCTTCTTCGCCAATGGGGCCGGCTTCGTCGATGGGGTCGCCCAATACGTTCATGATGCGACCCAGCGTCTTGGTACCGACCGGAACCTTAATCGGCTCCTTGGAGTTGGTCACATCCAGGCCACGGCTCAGACCTTCAGAGGAGCCCAGGGCAATGGTCCGTACCACGCCGTCGCCCAGCTGTTGTTGCACTTCGAGTGTCAGATTCTGCTCGGTGACATTCAGTGCATCATAGATTTGCGGCACGGCGTCGCGCGGAAATTCCACGTCGATCACGGCGCCGATAATTTGTACGATACGTCCGCTACTCATTTCCGGTTCCTCTTGGTTTCAGATCCGGCCGACTGGTCAGTCAAACACTGATGACAGCCTGGGACTGAAGGTTTTAACTCAAAATAGGGTTGTCAGTTGCGGGCCCTTAGTTGGCCACGGCGGCGGCACCACCAACAATTTCGGACAGCTCCTGAGTAATGGCTGCCTGACGAGCTTTGTTGTAAACCAACTGCAAGTCGCCAATCAGATCGCCGGCGTTGTCGGTGGCGCTCTTCATTGCCACCATACGGGCAGCCTGCTCACAGGCTCCATTCTCGACCACGGCCTGGTAGACCTGAGACTCAATGTAACGAATCAACAGGCCATCAATCAGCTCTTCCGAACCGGGCTCGTAGATATAATCCCAGGTGTGCTGAAGCTTTTCATCTTTGTCCGCCACCAGGGGCAGCAACTGCTGCACTTCCGGTTGCTGAGTCATGGTGTTGATAAATTCGTTGCTCACCACGTAAAGCTTGTCGATTTTTCCTTCACTAAAGGCATCCAACATCACTTTAACGCTGCCAATCAACGATGAAACCGTCGGGGCTTCCCCCAGATCACGAGCCGAGGCCACAACATTGCCACCGTGGCTGTTAAAGAACGCTGCGGCTTTGGCACCGAGAAGACAGAGATCAATAGCCGCTCCGTCTTCGGACCACTGCCTCATGGATTTCAGGGCTGCCTTGAACACATTGACGTTCAAACCACCACAGAGGCCGCGGTCACTGGACACGATAATGTAGCCCACGCGTTTGACCTCGCGGTCCTCCATAAAGAGGCTCTTGTACTCAGGATTGGCGTTCGCCAGGTGACCGACCACAGCGCGGATACGTTGAGCGTAGGGCTTGCCCCGCTGCATACGTTCCTGAGCTTTACGCATCTTACTGGCGGCAACCATCTCCATCGCGCTAGTAATTTTCTGCGTACTTTTAATGCTCGAAATCTGTGTCCGAATCTCTTTTGCGCCTGCCATACTCAAAGGCCCTCAAGCGTGAAATAGGTTGCGGTGCGCTTAGCGCACCGTCAGTGTTACCAGGACTGGGTTTCTTTGAATTTCTCTACCAGCGCCTTGAACTTGCCTTGCAGTTCTTCGTTCCAGTCACCCGAATCATTGACGGTCTTCAACAATTCCGGCGCTTCACTGCGGGCGTAAGAGAGCAGAGCCGATTCAAAATCCAGCACCTTGTTCACTTCCACATCTTCCAAGTAGCCTTCGTTGGCGCAATACAAAACCAGAGCCATCTCGGCAATACTCATGGGAGAGTATTGGTTTTGTTTCATCAACTCGGTAACCCGCTCGCCGTGATCCAGCTGCGCCTTGGTGGCTTCGTCCAGATCAGAGGCAAACTGAGAGAAGGCCGCCAGTTCGCGGTACTGAGCCAGGGCGGTACGAATACCGCCGGAAAGCTTCTTGATGACCTTAGTCTGAGCCGAACCACCCACACGGGAAACCGAAATACCCGCGTTCATTGCCGGGCGAACACCGGAGTTGAACATGGAGGTTTCCAGGAAGATCTGACCATCGGTAATAGAGATCACGTTGGTCGGAACAAAGGCGGAAACGTCACCGGCCTGGGTCTCAATGATCGGCAGTGCGGTCAGGGACCCGGTTTTGCCTTTCACTTCGCCATTGCTTTGCTTTTCAACGTACTCGGGGTTAACCCGGGCGGCGCGCTCGAGCAGGCGCGAATGCAGGTAGAACACGTCGCCGGGGTAGGCTTCACGGCCCGGGGGACGACGCAACAGCAGGGAGATCTGGCGATAGGCCCAGGCCTGCTTGGTCAGGTCATCGTAAATAATCAGTGCGTCTTCACCGCGATCGCGGTAGTACTCACCAATGGTGCACCCGGCAAAGGCCGACAGATACTGCATGGAGGCCGGGTCGGAAGCGGTCGCGGCCACCACAACGGTGTGATCCATTGCGCCGTGCTCTTCCAGCTTACGTACCACACCGGCAATAGAAGAGGCCTTCTGACCGATAGCGACGTAAATACACTTAATACCGGAATTCTTCTGGTTAATGATGGCATCCACGGCGATGGCGGTTTTACCAATCTGACGGTCACCAATGATTAGCTCGCGCTGACCGCGACCAATCGGCACCATGGAGTCCACGGCTTTCAGACCAATTTGAACCGGCTGGTCGACCGACTGGCGCCAGATAACACCGGGAGCGACTTTCTCAATCGCGTCGGTTTTCTTGGCGTCGATGGCGCCCTTACCGTCGATGGGGTTACCCAGGGCGTCGATGACTCGACCTTCCAACTCGGGGCCGACGGGCACTTCCAGAATACGACCGGTACACTTACAAGTCTGACCTTCGGCGATGCCCAGGTAGTCACCCAGAATAACGGCACCGACGGAGTCGCGCTCCAGGTTCAGGGCCATACCGAAACGACCGCCTTCAAACTCGATCATTTCACCGTACATCACGTCCATCAAGCCGTGGATACGTACAATACCGTCGGATACGGAAACAACGGTACCTTCATGGCGGGCTTCGGCTGACACATCGAGCTTTTCGATGCGCTGCTTAATAATGTCGCTAATCTCGGATGGATTCAGCTGCTGCATGCTTTATTCCTCAATCCTACGAATTGATTGCTCTGGCAAGTTTGTCGATTCGACCACGCATGGAAGCGTCGATGACAAAGTCGCCTGCTTTGATCACAACGCCCGCCAGTAGACGTTGATCTACTTCTGTTCTGACCATAACTTTGCGAGAGAGCTTTTTGGTCAACGCCTCAACGAGTTTTTCCTCGGCGGCGCTGTCCAGCTCCATAGCGCTAATCAGTTGCACATCAACGGCCTGCTCATGCTGAAGTTTAAGGGCATGAAACAATTCGGCGATCTGCGGCAGCAAGGTAAGGCGTTTGTTCTGGGCCAGAAGCCTCACAAAATTCTGTTGTCCCGGATTCAAATCCGCCACAACATCAATAAGCACTTGGGCCTGCCGCTCTGAGCTGTAGGCCGGCGAACCGATGACTTTTTTCAACGTCTCGTTCTGGGTACAGGCGGACAGCAAAGCCAGTTGGCTGGCCCAACTGGCTAGAGCATCTGATTCTTGAGCACACCGAAACGCCGCCTTGGCGTAAGGTCTGGCATATGTGAAGAGTTCAGCCATGGGTCACCCCCCTCAAAGATTGGCGGCCAATTTATCGATCATATCTTTATGCGTCGACTCATTGACTGAACTTTCCAGTACTTTCTCGGCACCTACGACTACCAGACCGGCCAGTTGACCCCGCAGTTTTTCCTTAGCGCGATCCACCTCCTGCTCAACCTCAGCTTGGGCGGCCTGCTTGATGCGCTCCGCTTCGGTACGCGCCTGTCCTTTCGCCTCTTCAATGATCTTATTGCCGCGGCTGTTGGCGGCGTCGACCAAGGTGGAGGCTTCTTGACGGGCTTCACGCAAAATCTTGGCGGCTTTTTCCTGGGCCATTTCCAAATCGCGCTCGGCGCGATCGGCGTCCAACAAACCATCCGAGATTTTCTTCTGGCGTTCGTCAATGGCCGCGATCAACGGCGGCCAGACAAACTTGGCGCAAAACCAGACGAAGATGGCAAAGGCGATGATCTGGCCAATAAAGGTTAAATTGAAATTCACGACTTTACCTCGTCTTGTATTGGATTAGGCGAACGAATAAAAATCGCTCCGCTTTATACCAGACCAGGCGCGGTCACGAAGATCAAAACCAGGGAAATACCAACGGCAATAATGGGGATCGCTTCTACCAGACCGGCAATAATGAAGAACTTAGTTTGCAAAGTCGGAGCCAATTCCGGTTGACGAGCGCTGGTTTCCAGCAGCTTGCTACCGAGATTGGACATACCCAGAGCAGCACCCAGAGCAGCACCAGCCAGAATGATACCTACGGCGATATAGATCATCATCGTTCTTTCTCCTAGACTTACGTCAGTTAAAGTTAAAGTTTAAAGGTCGTACAAATTTATCCGTTGACCGTGGTAACCCACCGCCCCCGAAAAACTAGTGCTCCTCGTGAGCCATCGCCAAATAGACGGTGGTCAGCACCATGAAAATAAAGGCCTGCAGGACAATAACCAGAATGTGGAATATCGCCCACACCACTTGCAAGCCGGCCGCCAGCGGGAGGAACAATAAGCCGGCGCCAAAGAAAGCCGCAATCAACAGGAACACGACTTCTCCGGCAAACATGTTGCCAAACAGACGCAAACCGAGGCTGACCGGTTTGGCCAACAGGCCTACAATTTCCAGCACAAGGTTAAAGGGGATCAGCAACCAATGGTTGAAAGGGGTAAAGGAGAGCTCTTTGAGAAACCCCCACCCTTTGACTTTAATGGAGAAACCGATCACGAGAAGCAGCACAAAGGTGGCCATACCGAGGGTAATGTTCGGATCGGTAGTAGCGGCCACCTTTTGATATTTAATGCCCATAAGCTCAAGCGGGTAGGGGATCAAATCCACCGGGATCAGCTTCATGAGGTTCATCATGAAGACCCAGACGAAAACCGTCAGAGCGATGGGAGCAATGGGGCCGGTGCGGCCGTGGAAAACTTCTTTGGTGGTGTTGCTAACGAACTCGACCACCATTTCAATAGCGCCCTGAAAGCGTCCCGGAGTCTCAACGGAGGCTTTTCTTGCCGCGAAAAAGAATACCGCCATCACCAGAATGCCCAGGCCGAACGACCAGAACAGGCTGTCAACGTGGAACGCCATAAAGCCCATGGCTTGGGCTTCCGCCGCACAGTTGGCAAATGTCCATTGGGTGGTTTCCGCGACACCGCCGTAACACAGTTCGGTACCTTCCGGCAGGCGACCATAGGTAAGATTCACCAAGTGGTGGGAAATATACTCGCCTGCGTTATCGTATTGACCTGCTGCCATGAGTTCAAATTACCCGTTGTCCACGCGGCTGCGCGGGTGTGAAATTGAAATCGGTGCTGCCAGGGCTGCCAAAGTGTTCAGTGCGAACACGGTGATAACTGTGGCAGCCACAGAAACATCGGGGAGGCGGCTCCAGAGCAAAACCAGCCCGATCAGTATTATTGCCCATTTGCCGATGATCCCCGCCAGGGTCCCCGCCAGATAGCGGTGACTGTGTGGGTCGCCAAACCGGCCCAAGCTGCGCCAAATCCAGAAGGCTTGAGCGGCAATCACCAGCACACCGGCCCATGCCACACTGGTGAGGTACTGGGGCCCCAGTAGGGCGCAACCCACTATCGCCAACAACCAACACACGAGCTGAATCATGCTCAGGCGCCATAGGGGCGGCCGGCGTCGATGTTGAGTGGGTGAGACTTTTGTTCGTCCCGTCACCTGTGTGAAACACTCCCGGAGTGGCCTCGCCGCCCCGGGGGCGACCAGATCAAAGGCCGCAGCATTATAGGGAGAAACCCCCCGGGCTTCAACCAGCACCGCACCGATTTTGGGCGGTGTGGCTTATCGTGATGCAGAGTCGTTTTGGCGCCGCGCATTTGCGCCCCGCACCAAAGGCTTATTTGATATGCTCGAGAATACCGTCGAGTTCATCCAGGTTGTTGTAATTAATGACCAGCCGGCCCTTCCCCTTGGCGGTGTGCTGGATGTTCACGCCAGCGCCGAGAATGTCGGACAGCTGCTCCTCCAGGCGGCGAATATCCGCCGAGGGCGCGGCCGGCGTGACGGTTTTTTTGTCTTTCTTCTCCTGCAGGTTGCGCACCAACATTTCGGTTTGGCGCACCGACAGCCCCTTGCCCACCACCTGTCGGGCGGCAGCACGCTGGTCTTCGGCCTCCAGGCTGAGCAGGGCGCGAGCGTGGCCCATTTCCAGATCGCCATGCTCAAGCATGGTTCTGACTTCTTCACTCAGGGCAATCAGGCGCAGGAGATTGGTCACCGTGGTGCGTGATTTACCCACCGCTTGGGCCACTTCGCCGTGGGTCAACTCAAATTCATCCTGCAAACGCTTGAGAGCCATGGCCTCTTCAATGGGATTGAGATCCTCGCGCTGAATATTCTCGATCAGCGCCATGGCGATGGCGGCTTCGTCGGGAACGTCCCGGATGACGGCGGGAATTTTGTCCAGTCCGGCCAGTTGGGTCGCGCGCCAGCGGCGCTCACCGGCAATGATTTCGTATTTTTCCGGGGCGACCAGACGAACCACAATAGGCTGCATAACGCCCTGGGCCCGGATGGAGTCGGCGAGTTCTTCCAGTGCTTCGGGGTGCATGTCCCGACGGGGCTGGTAGCGCCCGCGCTGAATCATTTCCACTGGAATATGGGCCAGCCGTCCGTCGGCGAGTGCCTCTTCCACCGCTTCCGGTGTCTCCGGGTTGGGTGTGTCCGTTGGCGCTGCGGTGACTCCCGCCCCCAAAAGGGCGTCCAAGCCTTTACCTAAGCCTTTGCGTTTTCCCGCCATTGCCTTGCCCTGTTGAAGAATCCTGAAGGTGGATGGATTTGTGCTTACGAAGCGGAGGATGCCGCCGCTTTTTGCTCGTTCTCGATACGCCGAATCATTTCCCCGGCCAACGCCAGATAGGCGATGGCGCCTTTGGACTGGCGGTCATAGCTCAATACCGGCTGACCGTAGCTGGGGGCTTCGGCCAGTCGCACGTTGCGCGGAATGCAGGTGCGGTAGAGGCGGTCCCCAAAGTGTTGGGACAGCTGGGCCGAAACGTCGTTGGTCAGGCTGTTGCGCGGATCGTACATGGTGCGCAGCAAGCCTTCGATTTTAAGCTTGGGATTGAGCAGTTCCTGGATTCGCCCGATAGTGTTCATCAGCGCCGAGAGCCCTTCGAGGGCGTAATATTCGCACTGCATGGGGATTATCACGCCGTCGCAGGCGGTCAATGCGTTGACTGTCAGCATGTTGAGCGAGGGCGGACAGTCGATGATGATGTAGTCGAAGTCGTCTTTAACGGTTTGCAAGCCGTCCCACAATAGGCGTTCTTTGCCCTCGAGGGAGAGCATTTCAACCTCGGCGGCGGTGAGGTCGCCGTTGGCCGGGAGGAGGTGGAATTGACCCGTTTCGGAGATTTGCAGACATTCGCTCGCGCTCGCCTGGCGGGTGAGGACGTCGTAGACGGTGAGGTCGAGCTCACTTTTGTCGACGCCGCTACCCATGGTGGCGTTGCCCTGGGGGTCGAGGTCGACCAGCAGTACACGCTTTTTGGTCGCGACCAGGGAGGCGGCGAGGTTGACGCAGGTGGTGGTTTTGCCGACACCGCCTTTTTGGTTGGCTACCGCGTAGATTCGGGTCAATTCGTTATCCTTTGGAGGCCGTAAAACACATTCAAAGCCGGGTATTGTGTGGCAAGGAGCGGCTGGGGACAAGTCCAGAGTGGCCGTTAGAGTTTGGGGCGGTCATATCTGCCCCGGCTCGGAGTGGGATCTACCTTCCCGAGACACGCCGTAAACCCATCCTTGGGGGCTCGAATCGCGAGTCCCTCGCTCCACGTTCTCGGGAAGGTAGATCCCACTCCGAGCCTCAATGCTAAATTTAGAGAGTGAACTTCTTTTTGCGTAGGGTTGGTAAGCGAAGCGCCACCTACCAAAATAGTCCAACTAATGGCATCGAGTCCCGGTCGTTTTGGTAGGTGGCGCTTCGCTTACCAACCCTACGTGACGATTACCAATGAGGGCCGGTGCGGATGTGATTGAACTACCGCAACCTCAACTCCAACAAGTGTCGTTCCCCGTCATTGCCCGGCACCTGCAACCGATGGCTGTCGACCAACTGAACCCGCCCTTCGACTTCGGCCAACTCCTCCTGGGGATAAACGCCCTTCATTGCCATAAACAGGCCCTCTAGGGCGAGTAAGTGCTCACACCCATTAATCATATCCGCCAAACTGGCGAAGGCGCGGCTGATGACGACGTCGAAGGGCGGGTCGGGCTGGTACTGCTCGACGCGGCGATTTTCCACGGTGACGTTATCCAGGCCCAGTTGGGTTTTGACGTGAAACAGGAACCGGGTTTTCTTGCCGGCGCTGTCGAGCAATACGATTTGGCACTCGGGCACGGCGATGGCCAGGGGAATGCCGGGGAGGCCGCCGCCGGTGCCGACGTCAATTAGGCGTTCAGGGGCGCGGTTTTGTACATGTTTCAACACGCTCAGACTGTCCAGCAGGTGCCGGTCCAGCATGGCGTCGATGTCGCGAATGGCGGACAGGTTGTAGGCCCGATTCCACTTGTGGAACTCGGCGAGGTAGGTGAGCAGCTGTTTTTTTTGAGCGCCGGACAGCGTCAGCGCCAAGGCGCTAAGCCCGGCGTCGAGCCGGGCATTGAGGGCGTCGGTCATGAGGCGCGGCTGGCCTCGCGCTGTAGCAGTCCCCGTTTTTTGAGGTGAATGAGCAGCAGGGAGACGGCTGCCGGGGTCACTCCGGGCACCCGCGAGGCGCGGGCCAAGGTGGCGGGGCGGGCGGCGTTGAGTTTCTGCTTCACCTCGTTGGACAGGCCTTCGACCTTGTCGAACTCGAAGCTGTCCGGAATCACCGTCTGCTCGTGAGCGCGCAGGCGGTTGATGTCTTCCTGCTGGCGGTCGATGTAACCAGAGTATTTGGCGTCGATTTCGATTTGTTGAGCAACGCGCTCGTCGGTAACCGGCTCGCCTTTGAGTCCTGCCACGTCGGCATAACCGAGCTGGGGCCGCTTGAGCAGCTCGAACAAATTGTATTCGCGGTTCAGCGGCGAGTCGATTTTCGTTTCCAGCGCCTTGGCTTCGGTGGAACCGGCCTGGACCCAGGTGGTTTTCAGCCGGTCTCGCTCCCGGGCGATAGACTCGCGCTGTTCGCTGAATTGCGCCCAGTGATCCTCGGCAATCAATCCCATCTCGCGGGCCTGTTCGGTCAGGCGCAAGTCGGCGTTGTCTTCACGCAGCAGCAGCCGGTATTCCGCGCGGCTGGTGAACATGCGGTAGGGCTCCTGGGTACCCATGGTAATCAGGTCGTCCACCAGCACGCCGATGTAGGCCTCGTCCCGGCGGGGGCACCAGGCCTGCTGCTCTTTCACGCGGCGGGCGGCGTTGATACCGGCCAACAGGCCCTGAGCGCCGGCCTCTTCGTAGCCGGTGGTGCCGTTAATCTGACCGGCAAAGTACAGGCCGGCAATGGACTTGGTTTCCAGGCTGTATTGCAGATCCTGCGGGTTGAAATAATCGTACTCAATGGCGTAGCCGGGCCGGGTGATATGGGCGTTTTCAAAGCCTTTGATCGAACGGACCAGTTCCAATTGCACATCAAAGGGCAGGCTGGTGGAGATGCCGTTGGGGTAGAGCTCGCGGGTGCCCAGACCCTCCGGCTCCACAAACACTTGGTGCGAGGGTTTATCGGCGAAGCGATGAATTTTGTCCTCGATGGACGGGCAGTAGCGCGGGCCAATGCCTTCGATGACGCCCGAGTACATGGGCGATCGGTCCAGCCCGCCGCGAATGACCTCGTGGGTACGCTCATTGGTGTGGGTAATCCAGCAGCACATTTGCTGCGGATGCCAATCCCGTGAACCGCGGGCGGACATAACCGGACGGGGTTCATCTCCCCATTGCTCTTGTAGCTCGGAAAAATCCACGCTGTTGGCGTCGATCCGCGGCGGTGTACCGGTTTTCAAGCGATCCACTCGCAGGGGCAGCTCGCGCAGTCGCGCGGCCAGCGCCTGGGCGGGCGGGTCGCCGGCACGGCCACCGGCATGGCTTTGCATTCCAATGTGAATTTTGCCGCCAAGAAAGGTGCCTGTGGTCAGCACCACGGTGGGGGCGAAGAACTTGAGCCCCATCTGAGTTACCACGCCCTCGACTCGGTCCCCTCGGACGATTAAGTCGTCCGCGCCCTGCTGGAAAATGCTTAGGTTGGGCTGGTTTTCCAGTATTTCGCGGATGGCGGCTTTGTACAGAGCGCGATCGGCTTGCGCCCGAGTGGCTCGAACGGCCGGGCCCTTGCGGGAGTTTAGAACTCGAAACTGGATGCCGGCTCGATCCGTTGCCATGCCCATGGCGCCACCCAGGGCATCAATTTCCTTCACCAGGTGGCTTTTGCCGATGCCACCGATGGCGGGGTTGCAAGACATTTGGCCGAGCGTATCAACGTTGTGCGTCAGCAGTAGGGTTTTGCAGCCCATACGTGCCGCCGCCAGGCACGCTTCGGTGCCGGCATGGCCGCCGCCGATGACGATGACGTCAAAGTGCTCTGGGTAATTCATATGTGGGGCCTCTGAGAGCTCAGCCGGTGAAAATGGGAGGGCATTATAGGGGCTTACGGTGTATTTGTACAAAAGTTGTTCAGTTTCTGAACAAGTGGATTTTCCATGTTATACAAAGACTAAGTAATGAATATATATATAAAGGTATATATAGATAAGTATTTAATGATGTTGTTATATATGGCGAGCCCATTTTCTGTGTAAAACCCTTAAAAAGTGTTAAAAAACAATAGGTTGGAGCAATGATAAGCCCCGGGACAAAGCGCTGGTAACAGGCTGACAAGCTGCCGGAAAGCTGGTGACAGAAAGGCGACTTATCCAAGGATTTGGCAAACGTCGAGTTATCCCCAATTTCGTCGTCAGCTTTTACCCCCACTGATTAACAGGGTTATCCCCAGAAAATTAATTTACTGGCGCAATATCAATAAGTTAGGGGATAAACCTGTGAGCAAGTGTGGATAATTGTTCTAAGTGGGCCTAATCAAGCCCGGTACCAGTGTGGATAAGTCTTCTCCACAGGTGTGAATAACACCCTTAAAAAGGGGACATTGCTGTTAAGGGGCGGAGGGGTGTAATGGCGTTCAAAGGGCAATTATTGGCTCGGTTGGCAGGTTTTGAGTCATTCGTTTGATATTTTTTTGGCGCTTCAAGGCAAAAATAGGAAGATGCCGTGAAGATATTTGGCAATGTAAGGTGGATTGGTTGATGGGAAAAGCGAACGAGGTTTTGGATTTTTGGTTTGTAGAGTGCGAACCCAAACACTGGTTTCAAAAAAACAAAGGCTTTGATCGTGAAATTGAGCGCCGCTTTGTAGACGTTTACCGGCGCGCCTGTGCCTGTGAACTGGCTCATTGGCGTGCCCGGCCGGAGGGGAGGTTGGCGGAGGTTCTCGTGTTGGATCAGTTCTCGCGCAATCTGTATCGGGACCGCCCCGAAGCCTTTGCCCAGGACGCTCTAGCGCTGGCGCTCGCGCAGGAGGCGGTGGCCGCCGAGGCGGATCAGTCTTTGGAGCCGGCGCAGAGGGCGTTTCTTTATATGCCCTATATGCACAGCGAGTCGGCTTTGATTCATGAGGAGGCGGTCCGGTTGTTTGATCAGCCGGGGCTGGAACACAATTTGAAGTTTGAACGCCGCCATCGGGAAATTATCGAGCGCTTTGGTCGTTATCCCCATCGCAATGAGCTGCTGGGAAGGCAGAGCACGGAGGAGGAGCAGGCGTTTCTCAAGCAGCCCGGTTCGTCGTTCTGAAGCGCTTAGCGGGTGGGAGGGTTACTTGCCGATACAGAATGACGAAAAGATCCGGCCCAGCAGGTCATCCGACGTAAATTGTCCGGTGATTTCGCTCAGGCACTCCTGGGCATCGCGCAGGTCTTCCGCCAGTAGCTCGCCGGCGGCGTGCTGGTGGAGTTGCTCTCGGCCGTTGGCCAGGGCGGTACGGGCACGCTCCAGGGCGTCCAGGTGGCGGCGCCGGGCGGTGAACTGGCTTTCACCGGTATCGGTGTAGCCCATGACGCTTTTAAGGTGGGCTTTGAGCTCGGCCATCCCCGCCCCCGTTGAGGCGCTCAGCGCTAGGCATAAAGGTTCGGCCAATCGCTCTCCGCTGGCTTCTCCGGTCAAGTCCACCTTGTTGCGAATCAGGGTGAGTTTGCCGGGGTCCGGCAACTGGCGGACAAACTCCGGCCAGATGTCGGAGGGGTCGGTAGCCTCTGTGCTTTGACTGTCCACCAGTAGCAGAATGCGGTCGGCGTTGTGAATTTCTTTCCACGCCCGTTCCACCCCGATTTTTTCCACTTCATCGGGGGTTTCTCGCAGCCCCGCGGTGTCGATCACATGCAGTGGCATACCGTCGATGTGGATATGTTCGCGCAGCACATCCCGGGTGGTGCCCTCAATGTGGGTGACAATGGCGCTGTCCCGCCCGGACAGGGCATTGAGTAAGCTGGATTTGCCAGCGTTGGGCCGCCCCGCGATGACCACGTTCATCCCGTCCCGCAGCAGGGCCCCTTGGCGGGCTTCAGAGAACACCTGCTCAAGCTGTTGGCCAATGGTCTCCAGATCGCTCGCCACCTTTCCGTCGCTGAGAAAGTCGATTTCCTCTTCGGGAAAGTCGATCGCCGCTTCCACGTAGATACGCAGAGCGATTAGCGCTTCCACCAGGTCGTCGATTCGTTGGGAAAAGGCTCCCTGAAGAGAGTGCAGAGCGCTGCGGGCCGCCTGGTCGCTAGAGGCATCGATAAGATCGGCGATTGCCTCCGCCTGGGTCAGATCGAGCTTGTCGTTGAGAAAAGCCCGTTCGGAAAACTCCCCCGGCCGGGCCATGCGCGCGCCCTGGACCGTGGCGGCTCGCAGCAGCCAATCCAGAATGACCGGACCGCCGTGGCCCTGCAGTTCCACTACATCTTCACCGGTAAACGAGTGCGGACCGGGAAAGAAGAGCGCGATGCCCTCATCCAGAACGCGGCCATTGGAATCGTGAAAGGGTAGATAGTGGGCGTGACGAGGCTTAAGCGCTCGCTGGGTGATCTGTTCGCCGATGGCCCGGGCGGTCGGACCCGAGAGGCGCACGATACCGACACCGCCCCGCCCGGTGGCGGTAGCGATGGCGGCGATGGTATCGGTCGCGTTCGGGTTCACGGCTTAGCTTTTGGCCGGTTCCCGCTCGATTTGACGGGTAATGTAGTACTGCTGGAGGATGGACAGGGTGTTGTTGGTTACCCAGTACAGCACCAGACCCGCCGGGAAGAACAGGAACAGGAAGGTGAAGATAATCGGCATAAACTGCATGATCTTCGCCTGCGTCGGATCCGGCGGCGTGGGGTTGAGCTTAAACTGGATGAACATAGTCAGGCCCATCAACAGGGGCAGGACGTAGAAGGGGTCCTTGACGGACAGATCCTGAATCCAGAAAAAGAAGGGGGCGTGACGCAACTCGACACTTTCCATAATGACCCAGTACAGGGAAAGGAACACCGGCATCTGAATCAGAATGGGCAAACAGCCGCCGAGGGGATTCACTTTTTCCTTTTTATAGAGCTTCATCAGCTCCTGAGACATTTTCTGACGGTCGTCTCCATAACGCTCTTTCAACTCTGCCATTTTGGGGCTGAGTTTGCGCATTTTTGCCATGGACCTGTAGCTGGTGGCGCTTAGCTTAAAGAAGGCTGCTTTAATAATAATTGTTAGAGCAATAATTGCGAGACCCCAGTTGTTCAAATAGGTGTGTAACCAGTCCAAAACGGAGAACAGCGGCTTCGCCAACCACCAGAGCCAGCCGTAGTCCACGGTCAGATCCAGATAGGGGGAAATCTCTTCCAGGCGAGAGGTGTCTTTGGGGCCGGTATAGAAACGGGCCGACAATGTGCCCTGCTCGCCGGGGGCGACCTGAGTGGCGGGGCTGGTAAAGCCCAACAGGAACATGTCCCGACTGCCTAACTGGCGCAAGTGGTAGTGATGAGTCTGCTCAGGGTTCGGAATCCAGGCACTGGTAAAGTAATGCTGGACCATCGCCACCCAGCCGCCTTCGTTTTGGGTTTTGAAAGGCTGTTCCCGCAAGTCACTGAAATCGAGTTTCTTGTACTTCTCGTCATTAGTGGTGATGGCGGCGCCCAGGAACGGTTTGATGGCAAACAAACCGCCGGGCCCTTCGCCCGCGGCGGAGCTGTCCCGTTTGATCTGACCGTAGAGGTTGGCTTCCCAGGGTTGGGCGCTTTGGTTGTCGATCAAGTAGTCGAGCTGGACTTGGTAATCACCCCGACGAAAGGTATACCGTTTGGTGATGGTGACGTCGCCCTGCTGCAGAGTCAGATCCACCTGCAGCTCGTCCTGCCCTTGATCCAACGAGTAGCGTTGTTGGGTGGAATTAAAAACCGGACGGCCTTCGCTGGTATCGGTGGCATTGGCGCCCACTAAACCGCTTTGGGCCACGTAGGTTTGCAGGCTGGTTTGATTGAGCAGCACGTAAGGATTGTCGGGTTCGTTCAGTTCCGCATGGTGGTCTCGCAACGCCGAGTACACCAGATCGCCCCCGCGCGGATCGATTTTCACAATCAGTTTGTCGGTTTGTACTCGCACTGCTTGGGCGGAAGTCGGGCTGGAGTTGGCCGTTGGCGGAACGTCTTGTGACGAGCCCGGCGCGTTTGGAAGTTCCTCGCTGTCACGGGCTACGTTGGGCACGTCGCCTTCGGCGGCTTGACTGGCAGCGTTTGCACTTTCGCTCGGCTGGTTGAGTTCCGCTTGGGTTTGCTGAAAGTCATTCCAGCGAATCACGAGGGTGAAGACGACGGCGCACATGGCCGCGATTAACAGAGGTTTTTGCCAATCCATCTTAATTATTGCCATCAGTAGGGTGTGTGGGTTTGGGGTGGGCTGGAACAGGGTCCTCGCCCCCGGGATGCCAAGGGTGGCATTTTAATAGCCGGCGCACCGTTAAATAACCCCCTTTCAGAGTGCCGTGGCGTGCGACCGCTTCTTCCGCGTAATGCGAGCAACTGGGGTAGAAGCGACATTGGTTGCCCACCCAGGGGCTGAGTAGGTAGCGGTATAGCCAAATGAGTCGAAGTACCAGCCAGCGCATGCGCTTACCCCGTCGTCGGATTCGTATGGGCGGTGACTTTGCGGGCGATTCGGCGCCACTGGCGGTCGAGCTGGTCGAGTAGCTCCCGGTTTTCCAGGGTGTCCATGCCCTTGCGCGCCAATACAATAACATCAAACCCACTGGAGGTCGGCGGTAAGCGGCGAAAAGTTTCGCGAATTAAGCGTTTCATGCGATTGCGCTCGGTCGCCAGGCGAATATGCTTCTTCGCGATGACCAGGCCAAGACGGGGATGGTTCCGCTCGTTGGGGCGAGCCAGAATCAGGAAATACTTATGAGAGGCGCGGAAGGGGGCGTCGGCAAACACCGACTGAAAGTCGCCAGAGGTAAGCAGCCGGTTTGCTTTTGGAAAAGCCTCGGAAGCCACTTAACTCTGACAACTAGGGAAGGCGCGGCGCAAAGACGGGCGCTTATACGGCCAGTGCCTTGCGACCTTTGGCACGACGACGAGCCAGAACGGCACGACCGTTTTTGGTGGCCATGCGGGCACGGAAGCCGTGGGTGCGCTTGCGCTTCAGTACGCTGGGCTGAAATGTTCTTTTCATGGAAGTAACCTGCCGTTCGAATTCCTGATTGTCACCCGCACGCCTGTAGGGGCGGGAAAGGAGGCGGGATTCTATAGAATATTGCGGGTAAAGGCAACGTATTGAAGGGTTTTTGTCGGCTTTTGGGCGCAAATTGTCCGAATTCTTTATGGGTTCCAGTTTATGCCGAGGGTGTCAATAGGTTAATAACAGGTTATCCACAAAGGTTGGTTAAAAGTTGACCGGTTTTAACCCCTTGGTCTGTGGGTAACGCAAGGGTCGTTACATCTATAACTTATTGAAAAGTCAGTGTTAATAAAGCGTATCAGTTTAAAAAAAGATCTCCGCACTGTGGATAACTCTATTTATAGGGAGTAAACTACCAGCCGTTTTTGTGAATAATAAGGTGCCGGGGGAGGTCTAGGTTTGCCCGAGTCTGTCTGGAAGCTTTGCGCGTCAAGTCTGCAGGATGAATTGCCCTCACAGCAATTCAACACTTGGATTCGACCGCTGCAAATTGATGCCGAATCGGATCCGGGTCAACTGCGCCTGCTGGCCCCGAATCGTTTTGTGTGCGACTGGGTGAACGAAAAGTTCCTGCACCGCATCCGCGAGCTGGTGGCCGACTTTCAAAGTGGTCAGGTTCAGAGTGTTGAAGTGGGAATTCGCTCGCGCTCGGCCGGAGCGGCCCGTCGTCCGGCTAACCAACCGTCATCCTCACCCGGGTATCCTCAGGGGCAACCGGGCACTGGCGCTTCGTTTGGCGATGCACGCCCTATAAAGGAAGAAAGACCAGCCCCCGCCGGTTCGGCGTCCACCCGAATGGGCAGTAATGCGCTCGCGCCCGAAAGCGCCGGGGGTGGCGAAATGCGCGGGAATAATGCCAGCCAGGTAGAAGTAGAAGGGGCGCTGAAGCACAAGAATAACCTGAACCGTAGCTTCAATTTCACCAGTTTTGTCGAAGGTAAGTCCAACCAACTGGGGCTGGCCGCCGCGCGGCAGGTGGCGGAGAACCCCGGCGGCTCCTACAATCCACTGTTTATCTACGGCGGTGTCGGTCTGGGTAAGACGCACCTGATGCAGGCGGTGGGTAATGCGCTGGTGGACAAAAACCCCAACGCCAAGGTTATCTACCTCCACTCCGAACGGTTTGTGGCGGATATGGTGAAGGCACTGCAACTCAACGCCATCAACGACTTTAAGCGCTACTATCGCTCGGTGGACGCCCTGCTGATTGACGATATTCAGTTTTTTGCCGGGAAAGAGCGTTCCCAGGAAGAGTTTTTCCACACCTTCAACTCCTTGCTTGAGGGGGGGCAGCAGATTATTCTCACCTGTGACCGCTACCCCAAGGAGATCAATGGGTTGGAAGAGCGGCTGAAGAGTCGCTTCGGTTGGGGGCTGACGGTCGCTGTGGAGCCGCCCGAGCTTGAAACCCGCGTCGCGATTCTGATGAAAAAGGCGGACCAGGTGGGGGTTGATGTACCCCACGAAGCGGCCTTTTTCATCGCCCAGCGTATTCGGTCCAACGTGCGGGAGCTGGAGGGCGCACTCAAGCGCGTGGTAGCCAACGCGCAGTTCACAGGCCGGCCGATCGACGTGGACCTGGTGCGTGAGGCGCTGAAGGACCTGCTCGCCTTGCAGGACAAGCAGGTGGGCATCGATAATATCCAACGGGTCGTGGGGGAGTACTACAAGATCAAGCTGAACGACTTATTATCCAAGCGTCGCAGCCGGTCCGTGGCGCGCCCCAGGCAGGTGGCCATGGCGCTGGCCAAGGAGCTCACCAACCACAGCTTGCCCGAAATTGGCGAGGCATTTGGGGGCCGAGACCACACCACGGTGCTGCACGCCTGTCGCAAGATTAAACAAATGCAGGAAGAAGATGCGGATATTCGCGAGGATATGAAGAATCTGCTGCGCTCCCTGACGACCTGATACCCGACGAGGAATCCCCGATTCCGAGAAACTCCTTACAGGATAAATAGGAAGAGACCCCATCATGAAATTTGTCGTGTCCCGAGAGGCCTTGTTGAAACCCCTGCAGTTGGTGGCCGGTGTGGTCGAACGCCGCCAAACCCTTCCCGTTTTGTCGAACGTGTTGATGGCGATAGAGGGGGAGCAGCTGTCGCTGACAGGCACGGATCTGGAGGTGGAGATTGTGGCCAGGGTAGGGCTCGACGAGCCCTCTGACGCGGGGGAAGTCACCGTGCCGGCTCGCAAGCTGGTGGATATTTGCCGTTCCCTGGCCGATGGCTCCATGATTGAGTTTGCTCAGGACGAGCAGCGGATGGTGGTCAAAAGCGGCCGCAGTCGGTTTACCCTCTCTACCTTGCCCGCCAGCGACTTCCCCAACGTAGAAGACGGGCCGAGCGACCTACAGTTCGCCTGCCCGCAACGGGAAGTGAAGCGTCTGATCGAGCGCACGGCCTTTGCCATGGCTCAGCAGGATGTTCGTTACTACCTCAATGGCATGTTGTGGGAGGTCCGGGAAGGGCAGGTCCGTGCGGTGGCCACCGACGGCCACCGGATGGCAATGTGCACTCGCCCCGTACCCGTTGCGGCGGAGGACACGATTCAGGCGATTTTGCCCCGTAAAGGCGTTCTGGAGCTGTCCCGGCTAGTGGATGACGTGGATGACACGGTGGACATTACCTTGAGTGCCAACCACATCCGCGTGGGTACCGGGGACTATACCTTTACCTCCAAACTTGTGGATGGCAAGTTTCCAGACTATGAACGGGTGTTGCCGCGCGGGGGCAATAAAGTGGTTTTTGGGCCCCGCACGGAGCTCAAGCAGGCCTTTGCCCGCACAGCGATTCTGTCTAACGAGAAGTATCGTGGGGTCCGCCTGCTTCTGGATGACGGTCTGGTCACCATCGTCGCTAACAACCCCGAACAGGAAGAGGCGGAAGAGCAGGTGGCGGTGGATTACACTGGAGAGTCCGTGGAGATGGGCTTTAACGTCAGCTATCTGCAAGACGTGGCCAACGTCATCTCCTCTGATCACATCAAGATGACCCTATCGGACGCCAACAGTAGTGCCTTGCTGGAGGAGCCCGAAGAGGGGGATTCCCTGTACGTTGTTATGCCGATGCGCCTTTGATTGAGGCGTTTCGGCGCCTTCTATGACTCTATCCCGTCTTGGTATCCACACCCTCCGCAACCTGGAGGCGGTCAACCTCAGGCCGTCTCCGCGCATTAATCTCATTTATGGAGAAAATGGCTCCGGCAAAACCAGCGTGCTGGAAGCCATTCACACCCTCTCTCTCGGACGCTCCTTTCGCAGCCACAAGCACAAGCCGCTGATTCAGTGGGAGCGGGACCGCTTCACCCTATTTGCCCAGGTGCGACACGGTGGTGCCGAGTTTCCCGTGGGAATGGAGCGCCACCGTAATGGTGACGTCAGCTTTAAAGTGAGTGGTAAGCCAGTAGGGTCGGTGGCGGAGCTGGCCTCGGTCCTTCCAGTACAGGTTATCGATGCCCACACTTTTCTCTTGCTGGAGGGTAGCCCCAAGATTCGCCGTCAGTTTATGGATTGGTTGGTGTTCCACGTGGAACCTTCCTTCTTCCCGGCCTGGAAGAATGCGCAGCGCTGCCTGAAACAACGCAACAGCCTCCTGCGACGTGATAGAATAGAACCGAGTGAATTGGCGGTCTGGGACCGAGAGCTGATAGAGCTGACGCAGCGCATTCACGAATGTCGACTACGCTGTATCGAGCTATTCGAACCGATGTTTTTGTCTCTGTTGGAGGCATTTATACCGCTTCCCGGTGTCAGTATCTCCTACACGCGGGGCTGGGATAAATCGAAAGAATACCAGCAAGTGTTGGCGGACAATTTCGAACGAGACCGGCAGCTCGGATACACCCAGTCGGGAAGCCATCGAGCGGATTTACGGATCAACGTCGAAGGCCAGCCGGCAGCAGACGTACTCTCCCGAGGCCAGCAGAAGCTGGTGGTGTGCGCGCTCAAGATCGCCCAAGGCTACGTCTACGCCCAACAAACGACAGGGCAGTGCATCTATCTCGTAGACGACTTACCCGCGGAGTTAGACGCTAATCATCGTGCCACTCTGGTTGAATGGCTCGAGCGACTGAATACCCAGGTTTTTATCACCGGTGTCGAAAGGGAGCCGCTTCTGGCGGACTGGCGAGACCGGGCAGAGGTAACGACAAAATTGTTCCACGTGGAACACGGCACTGTTTCCGCTGAGGCGGAATCAGCATTGCAGTGAAATCGGAGCTAGGTTATGGCAGAAGAGAAGAATTACGATTCGTCCAGTATTAAGGTCCTAAAGGGACTGGACGCGGTCCGCAAACGGCCCGGTATGTACATCGGCGATACGGACGACGGGTCGGGCCTGCACCACATGGTGTTCGAGGTTGTCGACAACTCCATTGACGAGTCTCTGGCCGGCCACTGTTCGGAAATCCGCGTGGTTATCCACCCGAACGAAACCGTCTCTGTGTCCGACAATGGCCGCGGTATTCCCACAGAAATGCACGAAGAGGGCGTCTCCGCTGCGGAAGTGATTATGACCGTCTTGCACGCCGGCGGGAAGTTCGATGACAACACCTACAAAGTGTCCGGTGGCCTGCACGGCGTGGGCGTTTCCGTCGTGAACGCGCTCTCGGAAGAGTTGAAGCTGACTATCCGCCGCAATGGCAAGGTTTACGAGCAAATCTATAAGCACGGTGTACCGCAAAAGCCTTTGGAAGTCGTGGGTGACACCGAAAGCTCCGGCACTGAGTTGCACTTCAAACCCTCAGCCGAGACCTTCACCAACATCGAATTCCAGTACGAGCTGCTGGCCAAGCGCCTACGGGAGCTGTCCTTCCTGAACTCCGGCGTGCGTATTGTTCTGAAAGACGAGCGTACGGCGAAAGAAGAGGTGTACCAGTACGAAGGCGGTCTCAGAGCCTTTGTCGAACATCTGAATACCAACAAAACGCCGATCAACAAAACTGTTCATATCGTGTCGGCCGAGAGGGAAGATGGGATCGGGGTGGAAATTGCCCTGCAATGGAATGACTCCTTTCAGGAGAACCTTTTCTGTTATACCAATAACATTCCCCAGCGCGACGGCGGCACCCACTTGGCAGGCTTCCGGGCAGCGCTCACGCGCACACTCAACGGCTATATCGAACGCGAAGGCCTTTCCGCCCGTGCCAAGGTGAGCACTACCGGGGACGATGCCCGAGAAGGGCTGACGGCCATTATCTCGGTCAAAGTGCCCGACCCGAAGTTCTCCTCTCAGACCAAAGACAAGCTGGTTTCCTCCGAGGTCAAAACGGCCGTCGAGCAGGAAATGAACCAGATATTCGGTGAATACCTGTTGGAGAACCCCAACGAAGCCAAAGCCGTCGTCAGCAAAATGATCGACGCCGCCCGGGCTCGGGAAGCGGCCCGAAAGGCCCGCGAAATGACCCGTCGCAAAGGCGCGCTGGACATCGCCGGTCTGCCCGGCAAACTGGCCGACTGTCAGGAAAAAGACCCGGCTCTCTCCGAGGTATACTTGGTGGAGGGTGATTCCGCCGGCGGTTCCGCCAAGCAGGGCAGGGCGCGGAAAACCCAGGCCATTTTGCCGCTGAAAGGTAAAATCCTGAACGTGGAAAAGGCCCGCTTTGACAAGATGCTCTCCAGCGTCGAAGTGGGCACCCTCATTACCGCCCTGGGCTGTGGCATTGGCAAGCAGGAGTTTGACCCGGAAAAACTCCGCTACCACCGCATTATCATCATGACGGACGCCGACGTCGACGGCTCCCACATTCGGACCCTGTTACTGACCTTCTTCTTCCGCCAAATGCGCGAGCTGATTGAGCGCGGCCACGTCTATATTGCCCAGCCGCCTCTGTACAAAATCAGCAAAGGCAAGTTCGAGCAATACCTGAAGGACGAGGGCGCTCTGATCGCCTTCCTGACCCAGTCAGCTCTGGAGGGGGCGAGCCTGCACATCAACGCCGACGCGCCCGGAATCAGCGGAGAAGCGCTGGAGAAGCTGGTGTACGAGTACCGGGACGTCATGGACACCATCGACCGTCTATCCCGGCTCTATCCCAGCGAAATCCTGGAGCAGATGGTCTATCTCCCATCTCTGAGCCCCGAGCACTTGGCCGACCAGGGGCACATGCAGCAATGGTGTGACCAGCTCTTGGCTCGCCTGAGTCTGGACAGCCGCGATGGCAGTCAGCGCTATATGATTACCGTGCGCGAAGACACCGAACGCCATCTGTTTATGCCGGAAGTGGAAATTATCGCCCACGGCCTATCCACTCATTATCCGTTCACCCACGATTTCTTCGCCTCGGGTGAGTACAAGGCCATCTTGGCCCTGGGTGAAAAGTTGGTCAACCTGATCGAGAAAGGGGCCTATATTCAGCGTGGTGAAAAGACTCAGTCCGTCACCACTTTCGATGAAGCCTTGGAATGGCTGATGAAAGAGTCCCGCAAAGGCTACAACATTCAGCGCTATAAGGGCCTGGGCGAAATGAATCCCGACCAACTGTGGGACACCACCATGAACCCCGAAACCCGTCGCATGCTACGGGTTACGGTTCAGGACGCGATTGCCGCTGACCAGATCTTTACCACCCTGATGGGCGACCACGTGGAGCCGCGGCGGGACTTTATTGAGTCCAATGCGTTGGCGGTGGCGAACCTGGATGTTTAACGAAAACCTTTGTTGATAGCCACATAAAGTGTCACTTTATCGCATAACCTGACACAGTATTTTCTCGCAAGGAAGCGAAAAATATACAATAGAATCAAGAGCTTAAAGTATTTTTTAACTAAATTGGACCTAGGATTCGATGTAGATGTATCAACCCTAGCTTTAGGGACGCGGCAGATGATGTCCCTTAAGATCGGCGAATTGAGCTCATTCTCATTTGTAGCCGCACCTCCGCTATTGTCTAACTGATATTCCCTGATGCAACCTCAGAAAATGCTATGGGGTGTATCGAAGCTAGGTCTTCCGTAATGTACGCACCGGTCAGTTCATATTGCCGTATCGCTTTTACTACAGGATCTTCTTGACAAAAGAGTCCCTGATAGCCGTCCTTTCGAGTTCTAAACACCCTCCATGGATGAACTTTGTTCTCGTGGAAACTCAGGTGCTCAAAGCCCGCCCAATCAGAAAGGACGGTTTTGTTCCAATCAATGGCCTCTACGTCCTCGGCAACGTGCATTGGGGTGAAAAGCGCTCCAGGCTCCCCCCGCTCGTCGACCAGATCCAAAAACTCTCCGTCGGCTTCAAGCAAGGGTTTGAGAACCTGGAGAGCTTTGGCGTTGAGGTATAAACGGCCTTCAAGAATCGCGATGTCCGGGATTTCGAGTTTCTTGTCTCCGGGAAATCGGGGTTCGAATGACATCTTCAGCGGTTCGGGGAAGACGCCCTTGTGGGAAATCGGGGCACCGTTCATATCGATCAAATGCTCAATATCGTCATCGGAAACATACCGGGCGATCTGGTCCTGGTCCCATAGGGGAAGACGGTAGCGGTTCGCGTCAAAAAGCACTCGATAAAGCATATTACCGTCCTGTTCTCGGAATTACCGCGGGAGGTACTGTCCCATCCTGAAGTTGTCGACGGGCACCCCTCAGAGACTCAATGAGCTGCTTTGAGGACTGAATGATATTTGGGTTGATACGAGCACCAAGCCACTCATAGTAGTGTTGGTGATGAATACGTCGATGGGGAATTGCCTGGCGGAGGTATCGTGGAACATGCAAGCGGTCGTCCCAATCTCGGGGCAACCAGCACCCGTTATGTGGATCGTCAATTCGAATCTTCATCCAGGCCAGGACGCCGCGAGGCACGATGGAGCGCCGGTGGCCGCCGGAAATAATCGCGTGCGCATCACAACGTGAAGAGGGCCTCGGATCACCTGTGTTAATGGCCATCTAAATTGACCCACCTGAGGGTGCGGCGGACAAAGTGGGCCGGTGTTGACAGGCCGACTAAGTTCATCGTATTACAAAAAGCACGCTGAAATTGCCAAGTCTGACACTAGGAGCACCGATAATCGGGGGATGAATCTGCACCGCTGGGAATCGACCAGGACATCCGGTTATACTACTTAGATTGAGGGCGCAAATCGATTTGGGCCCTCCCGACAGCCCCTGAGTTTGAGTATGGCCACCGCAGAGCAAATTAAAGCACTATTAAAGAGTCACGCCGATCAAGATGACCAGCGTTTTTACTCTATTGCTCTGCAAGTCGCTGCCAAGGAGGCCCGCAAAGGCCACCACAAGCTGGCCAGTGACCTCAAGGCCACAATTGAGCGATCACAAAAGGCCGCGAAAAGCCTGAATGTGGCTCCCCCAAAGCCTACCCCGCTGGTTCAGCAACCAAAAGGCGATCTGAAGGGGCTGTTGGAGCTCACACACTGCACGGCCCGGAAAAATGACCTCGTCCTGTCTGAAGAAGTCGGAGAACGGCTGGACCAGGTTCTTCTAGAGCAACGTCAGAAGAGCCGCTTGGCGCAATTCGGTCTCTCCCCTCGTCGCAAGTTGCTGTTTACTGGGTCTCCTGGCACAGGAAAAACCCTGTCTGCAGCCGTGCTGGCCTCGGAGCTGAAACTGCCGCTTTATACCATAGTGCTGGATAACCTGATAACCCGGTTTATGGGCGAAACCGCCGCCAAGTTGCGGTTAATTTTTGATCACATCAAGCAAACTCGTGCCGTCTATCTTTTTGATGAATTTGACGCTATCGGGACCCAGCGGGGCGCCACCAACGATGTGGGTGAGATCCGCCGGGTCTTGAACTCCTTCCTGCTGTTTGTCGAGCAGGACACCTCCGAGAGCGTGATTCTCGCTGCTACCAATCATCCAGAACTCTTAGATAAGGCGCTCTATCGGCGCTTTGACGACATAATTCAGTTCGAAAAGCCGGATCAGGCGCAAATTCGACAGCTTATTGAAAACCGGCTGTCGGCCTTTGATACGGAGGCTTTGGCTTGGGAAGAGGTCATCAAGGGGGCAAATGGATTGAGCTCGGCCGACGTTACCCGAGCCTGTGAAGATGCCGCCAAGGAAGCTGTCCTGCACTACGACGCCAAAATTACCACTGCATTAATCACGAAGGCGGTTCATCGTCGCCAAAGCGGAAAACAGTAAGGAACTCTATGGCGGACCAGAAGCCGCACATACTGCTAGAAGGATTTGGGAATAACGAAGACTTCCAATCCCGCCGTCGGGGCAGAAATCCTGAGATTCCCCTTAGAAACCGGAGCAGTCACGGTTCTGCCTTATCACAGCAATATGCGGATGTACTGTCCCAATTTCAGGCTCGCCAGGCTCAGGCACCTGAACCCATTACAGACGACACCGGCATCTATGTAGAAATTGTCGGCTTTCCTGATATCGATCTCCCTCTGGATAAGCTTGACAATCGAGACTTCAAGCTTCGATCGTGCCGCACAGTTGGAGGTATGGAAGTAGCGACTGTCTTCATTCCCGAGTCGCGCCGCTCTGCTTTTCAGAATAAGGTCACCCGATATCTTACAAAAAACGGAAAAGGCGGGCGACCCGCGAATCAGGGACTTATTGACAGCATTTCTGAGATTAAACTAGCAAACTTACGATCCTTCTGGACTGATGATCCCGAACTCTTCCCGACTAATACTCAGCAACCGGTGTGGTGGGAGCTGTGGCTCAAAAAGAGGCCTAACGATCCTGTGACCAAAGAAATTGCTCAAGAGCTCGCAGAGCGACTGAACGCTGAGCTCGGGAATACGTCACTTAGCTTCTTCGATAGTTTTGTTGTCCTAATCAAGGCTTCTACGGACCAACTCCAATCCGCCCCCGAGCTAATTGCTAATTTGGAGGAACTGAGACGCGCGAAGGATACACCTAGTGCTTTTATTACAATGTCCTATAGAGACCAACAGGAATGGGTGGATGAGCTAGTTGAGCGCATACACTTAGACGAGAATGTAGCAACCACTGTCGCAATTTTAGACGCTGGTGTGAACTACAACCATCCTATTCTCGATGTTGTATGCGACGAAGACCATGCCGAACGTTGGAGTCCAGAATGGCCTCACTACGATGAATATCAGCCCAGACAGCTATTTGCCCCATATTGCGATCACGGTTCACGTCAGGCAGGATTAGCGGCATTGGGCGAATTAAACGATTCGATGGTCGACACAGCAGAAGTGTTACTCACGCACAGAATTGAATCGGCGCGAATACTGCCTCCTTCTGGTAATAACGACCCTGAGCTGTACGGCGCCATTACCGTAGGGACTGCAGCAAAGCTTGAAACTACACACCCTGAGTATTCCCGAGTCTATTCCTTGGCTATTACCACGGAGGCCGAGTCCGTTGGCGGCCAACCGTCCTCCTGGTCTGCCGAAATTGATCAATACTCCTGTGGAATGGAAGATGGAAAGCAACGGCTCTTTGTAATCTCCGCCGGCAACAACTCGGAGCTCAGCCCCGCTGTGGACTGTTGGGAGCAATTGCACGTAGCCGAAATCGAAGACCCAGCTCAAGCATGGAACGCAGTGACTGTTGGCGCCTACACCGAAAAAACAACCAATGATGATCCACTGTTTGCGGGGTGGTCGCCCTTTGCTGAGCCAGGCGACATTGCACCGGCCGGCCGTTCCTCAGTCAACTGGGGATGGAGAAAGCAAGCGCCCTATAAGCCGGACGTTGTAGCGGAGGGTGGCAACCGGTTGCGGTCTCCTGATGGCACCGAGATCACCGATGCCGATGTTGTTTCATTATTGACAACCTCCGGCCGTACCACCGGACAGCTACTCGAAGTCACCGCGGATACCAGTGGGGCCTGTGCGCTGGTTTCCCGACAGGCAGCGATACTCATGGCTAGTTATCAGGACTATTGGCCAGAAACCATTCGGGCCTTAATAGTCCATTCGGCCGAATGGACACCGCGGATGTGGGAGCGCTTCACTACGCTCCAAAACGGACACAGTCTCCTCAACGCTAAGAGACTGATGCTCCGCTGCGCTGGGTACGGAGTGCCGAATTTGGAGCGCGCAAAGTACAGCGCCAACCATGCGTTGACGCTAATCGCTCAAGAAACGATCCAGCCCTACACTAAAAATGCCACTGCAAACGCATCTCCTGACCCCAAGTTGAATGAGATGCAGCTTTTTCAGTTGCCTTGGCCTAATGAGGCTCTCTCGGACCTACCGCCTGATTTGGACGTCAAGTTGCGAGTGACGCTCTCTTATTTTATCGAACCCAACCCAGGACGCAGAGGTTACCGTCAGCGCTATAGCTATCAGTCACACGGACTTCGATTTGAAGTTATTCGGCCTGGCCAGCCATTGGGAAATTTCCGGGCTGCTATCAACAGAGTCGTCAATGACGCAACGGTAGATTATCAGGGTGTAGAGGGGGATGCTGGTGGCTGGTCACTTGGTCCCAATTTGCGAACTCGTGGCTCACTGCATTCCGACACTTGGACGGGATCAGCTGCCGACTTGGCGGATATGCACACTATCGCGGTTTATCCTGTCGGGGGCTGGTGGAAATTCCGCTCTAGCGAAGAGCGCTGGCAAAATCGCGTCCGCTATAGCCTAATTGTCAGTATTGATGTACCGGACGCAGAGGTGGATATTTATTCAGAGGTTGAGAATCAGATTGAAGCCCTGGTTGAGATTGAGACCTAGCCTAAGAGTTTGGGATTTAGTAGTGTTTATAGATAATAAAAAGTAAAGGAAAAGCATATTACTGCAAAAAGTACCCGATATTGGAATTATTTGCCGTTATTTGATACTAATAAAGGTAAATTCTGCTAAGCATAAAGCCTCCAATTTGATAGATATGAACAATTGCTTTTGCCAAGTTATGCTTTTGTTAACAACAATTATCGTAGTCAATTAAACTGCTACTTGTTCGTATAAAGTGTCAAATAAAGTCTACTAATAATAAAAAGTTTAGTGAAAGCAATGAGTTAAGAACAGTTGTAGTACTTCGTAAAAGGCTCAGCAGAAATGCTGGGCCTTTTTACGTTGTAATGTGGTTCGAGGTTCAAGTCTCTGCCATTGGCTATCTAAACTGCACCGACTCTGACCGAAAAATCTGCGCCCGCCCCTTAACAATCCCTTCCAATCAAGTGGGAAGAGTTACCTGATGGAATAAACCTCTGGCTGAAACGTCAACTGATTGAAAGCCAACAATCAGGAGTCTTAGTCATGAAAAAATCAACACTCGCACTCGCAATCGCTTCCGTTCTGGCGCTGCCAAGCTCGGCTCAATCCTTCAATACGGATGCCGAGAATAGCGTTAAATCTGACGCGCAGATGCAAACTTACGGAAATCGTGAAACCAGTGAGCCGGCCGGCGAACAGGAGCAACAGAATCCTCCGGCTTCCTCAAACCCTTCCATGTCCATGAACGCCCAGGGCGATGCGCGCGGTTCGGCCGTTGTCCGCAGTCAGCGCGAAGACTCGTCTACCCAGGAGGAATCCGCTGAGATTGATAATGGGGTATCCGGCACCGGCGAATCTGCCAATGAAACGGCCGGTGAAACCGCGGATGGCACCACCACTCTGACCGGCGAGTCCCGATCCCTCATTGAGGCCGGTGCCGAGCACAGCGGCAATGCCGCGGCCTCTCTCTCACAAAGCGCCCAGGGCCAAGCCCGCACGGGTGCTGATGCGGGGCTGACCGCAGCGGTCTCCGCGCGTGATGAGGCCGAGGGCCGTGTGGAACAGGGGCAGGGCACTGGCGAAGCGGCGGCTCGCAGTGGCGCTGATACCGCCGCCGAGGTTCGCACCCGGAGTGAGGCGCAAGCCGCTTCCGCGATGGAGTCGGCCAGCGTTGCCGCAAGCACGGGTGCCGAAGTGGCCGCGGAAGCCAGCCAGACGGTGAGCAATGAAGTGTCCAACTCCGTGAGCGCGGCGACGTCAACGGCGGTGAATGCGGAAGTGGCTCAGCAGGTGAGTGCCGCGGTGGCCGACGAGGTGGCCACTGAAGTGACAGGGGCCGCTGAAGCTTCCGTCAATCAGGCACTCAATGCCAACATCACTCGCTAACGTCCTTGCATTAACTGACACCGGCGGGCATCCGCCCGCCGGTGATTTTTTCGGAGTCAATCCAATGAATACACTACCCCGAATCGCGTTCACCCTTGTCGCCGGCTTTTTCAGCGCGACCGCCCTCGCTCAGGATGGTGGGGCGCCGGATAAAAAGGCCGATTTCAACGTGAAACTTCAGGCGGGCACGGCCTATGATTCGACGCTGTCGGTCGCTTCCCTAGACCAGACATCAAGCCAGGGCGACTGGGCGAACGTCCTGTACGGCCGGATCGGTGGTGAGCTCAATCCGACGGAGCGAATCACTTTAAAAGGCAGTTACAGCCTGTCCTCACGCCGGTATCACGAGGTCAGCGAATTCGATCAGGATCTGGGTATCGCATCGCTCGATGCCGCCGTTGACCTGGCGGGTATCACCTGGGGTCTGAGCCGCCATGTCGCGGACGCCAAGCTCGCCTCTGACCCCTTGCTGGATCTGACCAAGAACAGCCTCTACGCGGCCAAACTGTTTAGCGGGGGTGTCTATGTTCGCAGTGCCTACACCGAAAGCGAAAAACGGTTCGATAACAACCGCGAACGCAATGCGGAGGGTGAAGAACTGGCCGGCGATGTTTATTATTTTTTCAATGGTGCCCGCAGCTTCTGGTCGCTGGGTGTGAGCGGCGAAGTGGAGCACGCCCGGTCGCCGGCGTTCGACAATACCGCGCTTAAACTGCGGGCCCGCTATTCCCACACAGGCTCGATAGCCGGTCAGGAAAGCAAAATACAACTGGGCTGGCGGTACCAGGATCGGGACTACGACAACGAGGAGTCACTGCCGGTCACCGACAATGAAACCGGAGAGGGCTTGCCCGGAACCGGTGATCCCATGTCGCCCACCGGAAGGGGCTCTCGGCACGACCGCAGTCATGTGGTTGAAGCGGTCTGGACACTCAGTTTTGTGGAATGGCTGGCGCTGGAAACCAAAGTCGAGCACGGCAACTACCAATCGAACTTCGATGCGGCGGATTATCGGGAAACCGGGGTATCGGCATTACTGAGTGCGGAGTTCTGAGTCTTGTCGGATCGTATGCACGCCAGCCCCTTACTCCAACAGGCCGTGGCCGAAAATCCGGTCGCGGCCTGCCTCCCCCAGATCTTTCGCCTGGCCGGCCAGATACCGCACCACGTCCTCACTCGACGCCCGTTGGCTGGCCAGGGCACAGGCCACATGGGCGGTCACCGTCGGCGCCGCCATGGAAGTGCCACTCTCATGGCCAAACTTTCCATCACCCCGGGTGGTACGTACCGACACACCGGGCCCGGCAAAATCAATGTGTTCCCCCCGGTTGGCCCAGCGATACACCTGCCCCTCGGCATCCACGGCGGTACTGGCGATCACGCCCTCATAGGCCGCCGGGTATAGCGGCGGGGCGGCGGGGCCCTCATTGCCCGCCGCCGCGACCACGGCGGTACCCCCAGCGGTAATGCGCTCCATGGCGGTGGCGAGTATGCGGTTATCGGGCCCCGTCAGGCTCATATTGATCACGCTTACCGGCTGCTCGGTCAGCCATTCCAGGCCCGACACCAGATGCATCATGGTGGCGCCCTGAGCATATTGGTTGCGGCTGTAGAACACAGACGCGTTATAGAGCGTCGCCCCCGGCAAGCGGGCCGGTGTTTCGCCAATGATCCCCAGCATCAGACCGGCCACCGCCGTGCCATGCCCGGTGGGTGGCCCTGTTTCCTCGGCACCCTCGGGGTCCGGTAAAAAGTTTCGTTCCACGATGCGGCTGTTGATCAGCCCGGGATGCTCGGTGGCGATCGCGGTATCGAGCATGCCCACCTTTACGGCCTGTTCGCACAGAGGCTTGCGCGGGCGCTCGGCGAAGGCCGAGGATGGCTTGCCGGCCTGGGGCCTGTAGATGTGATTGCGATCCAGTCGTTCGGCCAGGTTCGCCGGTAAGGCGCTGTGCAGAGCGGCATAGGAATCCAGCCGTGCCGGCACCCGGAAGCGCACCATGTCCAGCCCCATAGAGGACAGGCGCTTTCGCTCCAGAATCTCGACATTTAGGGCGGTCAGCAGCGCCAGTTCCCCGGGCGCGAGCATCAGAAGCCACTCGTGCTGCACGGCCCGCCAGCCGTCTTCCACCTCCTCGTCGATAAACAGGGTGGCGCCCCGGGAATCCAGTATTGGCAAGGTGCTCGGAAGGGCACCCAGCGGCTCTACCGGTGGGCGCAGATTCTCCGGGAGTCGGTCCGGTAAAGGGGTCTTGAGCCGGCGCTCCAGGGCACGGGTGACATCGGGGAGGGAGTCCCGGGGCAGGCGCTCTACAGAATCAATCGAGCGCTCGACCGTCTCTGTCACCGCCGGTAAACCCAGTTGAGCCTGGGCAAATGGGCCAAGGCCCAGCAGGCAGAACACCAGCGGCGGCCACCTTGTCAGTCTTGCGGGTCGGGGCTTGGGCGAATGGTGAGTGCGGACGTTGGCTTTCATGATCGCAGTTCCGATGAGGGTGAGCGTTTGGCCCCTGGGCCACCTGTTACTATAACGGGCTCACCCGTTAGTACATTCCCCGGGCAGGGAATAATAGCCTGGGAATAAAAAACCCGCTGGCCCGTTAACAGGGTACAACAGCAAGGTGTTGCCCATGAAAAGTGATTTGACCGAGGTATTGCCTCAATTAAGACGATTCGCCTACTCGCTCACCGGGTCGATGGACGAAGCCGACGACCTGCTACAGAGCACCGTGGAGCGAGCGTTGACCCGTACGGTACCCGAAGGGGTGGAACTGACGAAGTGGCTGTTCCGGGTTTGCAGGAATTTGTGGATCGACGGCTACCGATCCCGGAAGGTCCGCCAAGAAGCGACCTTGCAGCCTCAACTGCAGGAGCGCGAAATCGTCGACGGAGAGCGGGCCATGTCGAGCGAAGTCGAGCTCGATCAGGTCAGCCGCGCCATGGACAAGCTGCCGGACGACCAGCGCCTGGTGTTGTCGTTGGTGGCCGTCCAAGGCCTGTCCTACAAGGAGGCGGCCGCCACTTTGGAAATACCCGCCGGAACCGTGATGAGCCGCCTGGCCCGCGCCCGAACCGCTCTGATACAAAGCCTGAACTTATCCGTAGCGAGGACCCGCTCATGAACATCAACGATGAAACCCTGTCGGCCTTCCTGGACGGCGAACTGCCCCCGGCCGAAATGGAGCAGGTTCGCGCCCGGCTGGCCGAAGACCCGACACTGGCCGACCGCCTGGCGGAGCTGAGCGCTGTGGACAACCTCGTGAGCGAGCGCGCCCACGCCATTGATGAGCGGCCATTGCCGAGCGACATTCAACAGATGCTGGCGGAGGACGAGGCCAAGCCCGAGTCCGCCGAAGTCATCGCCTTTCCCTTGTGGCGCCGGGCCCGTCAGGCGCTGAACGCGCAAACCGGTATGGCGGCCGCTGTTGCCCTCGCTCTGGGGTTCGGTCTGGCACAGTTCACCGAAAACGTCGGAAATCCGCAAGCCGACGCTTTCCAGCCCATCGCCCAGCGTCTGGAAACGCTGCCCAGCGGCACCACCGATGCCCTGCCCGATGGCCGGGAAATGACCCCCCGCCTGACCTTCGTTAACCGGGAGGGTCAGCACTGCCGTCAGTATCGGGTCACCGGCGCGGGCGAGCGATCGGAGAACATCGCTTGCCGAACCCGACAGGCCGATGCCGGTTGGGAGCAATTGGCCAGTATTCGGCAGCGGGCCGCGGAGCCCGGCAGTTATCAGACCGCCAGCGGTGGCTCTTTGCTGGACAGCGCGCTGGACCAGATGATGGCCGGCGGCATCATAGAGCCGGAGCAGGAAAAGCAATTGATTGAGCGTGACTGGCAGCCGTCGCCATAGGCCATCCGGTCAAGCGTTAAAGCCGTTAACCCGACAACAGCGAGGCAGTGTATGAAAAAGCCAATGGCCGTCCTGATGATGCTTCTGTTGATCAGTGCCTGTGCGGGCCCGGTCTACCAGCCCGCCAAAGGCGGCGGCTACGGCTACCGGGAAAGCCAGGTGGCCGATAACCGCTACCGCGTATCGTTCACAATACGCGGCGACAACCGCTTCGAAGCCATGGACTACGCCCTGCTGCGCGCCTCCGAATTGACCCTGATGGCAGGTTACGACTGGTTTGTGGTGGTCGACAGGCAGGTGGACGGTACGAGGGAGGAGTCGGGAAGCAGAGTGAGTGCCCGCCGAACCCAGAGCACGGAACGCCACTGCGGCCTGCTCGGCTGCACCACTTCCTCCAGCCCCAGCACCGCTTACGGCGCCGAGATCCGTTCGGGTGATCGATCAGAGCAGGAAGTGATTCTGGAAATCCGCCTGGGCAAGGGCATACGCCCCACCGAAGGCGACAGCTACGACGCGCTGGAAGTCCGGGACAATTTGCGCAAGCGTGTGGAATAGGGCAGTAAGTGTCCATCTTGTCCTCCACCGCGTGTCGCGGGATGCCTGGCTCTCGGCCAAATTCATTAATGCGTTGTGACGAAGAGAGATGCCAATTAGCAAGATAAAGGTACAGTTCAGCGCCCACTCCTTGTACCATTGGTTGTCGCCCCTTTCATTGTTGCCAGAAGCTCTCGTACTAAAGCTGCTGGGGCGACACTAACGCCCGTGAGTGCAAAAGCGGTCTCGGTTTCTCCTAAGACAGAGGTTTGCAATATCATGATCACTATTCGGCGCGCCACCTACGATGACGTGCCCGCTCTGCATGCATTGGCCGAACGGTTTTTGCTCAAAAACTTAAAGAATCCGGAAAGCACCGGGTTTCTAATTTCCAACTTTTCTCTCGATGCCTACAAACACTATGTCGATACGGCGGAATATTTTTGGGTGGCAGAGCAAGAGGGCAAACTTGGTGGGTTCTTGCTGGCCTATAAGAGCGAGTCTATTCAACCAGAGGAAGTGGTCAACTCTTGCCTGCGTTATTCTGTTATCCAACCTTTTACGTTGATTAAGCAAATTTGCGGTAGTGGTGAGGTACGTGGGGCCCCCACGGCGCTTTACAATAAGTTATTTGAGGAAATGGAAACGGATTTAGCGTTGGCGGCAGTGGTCAACGAACCTCTGAATACCAAGTCGATTGACTACCACCGTAAGCTGGGTTTCTCCCACTTGTGGGACTTGCACCCCCCGGCCGACTATGACGGTGTGGTTCGTGCGCGGTCGATATGGTTTTACTCCAAAACCAATACGCGACCTCAAACTCGCATGGCTCAGGTGGATCGCCCGGAGCTGGTGCAGCACCTGATAGAAAAAGAACAAGGTACGGTTAACCTCTACATGCACGAAGACAACTTAAACTGGACCAAGCTGGGCATGCTGGTTAGCTTTATGACGGCCATACTGACGGCCTTTGCCTTCTTGCTGGAGCGTGATGCAACCACCACCAATAACTGGATAGTCAGTGTGTTGGTGGTCTTTGGTTTTGTTGTAAATATTATGTTCTACCTGAAATTAAAATCCGGGCTTGGTTTCTTAAACCACCACAAGAAGAACCTGCAGCGATTTGATGAGGCGATCTCCGGTATGTTGCCGTCCGTGCCCCATTATCTGGATCTGAGCACCGCTAAACGTTCAGTCACCGTTCGTGTAATGATTGCTCTACCGGTTTTCAGTTTGGGGCTCTGGACGGTGTGCGCGGGCTTGCTTATTCACCGGTATTTTTTGTAAAGCCGGATTGGCGTTGCACTAAAATTGTTATAGCTTTATTTCATAAAAACAGCGTATATACTAACAGCTAGAGAGGAGGAGACGAACGCTAAGGCTTCGCTCCTTTATCGTTAGGTGACATTTGATTTAGTGAGAATTAGTGCTTTAATCAACAGGTAGCACTATGACTAATATGATTGAATCACGTCCACCTTCGCTTTACTTGAAGTGAGGGCTACCGGACAGAGTGGGAGGATAGCAGCTTGAAAAACGTATTCCGTAAAACAACAATTTTTCTAGCCATGAGCGGCCTACTGAGCTGCGCGACGGGAGAGAAAACGCCAGAAACCACCGAAGCTGAGGCGAATACGGAAGCTTCGACAACGAACGCCATAGAAAAGTATGAGGCCTATACTCAAAAATTCTCCGAGGAAACGTTAATTACGCAGAACCACGCCACGGGTCACGTAGGTGATTACTTCTTCACCCATTGGAAGGACGGTGGCGCCGCTTCACTAACCTTGAACCCGGAGGGCGAATTCAGCGTCAGCTGGGAAGGTGGTGGCTACAACTACGTCGGTGGCCCGGGGTGGCACTTCGGTGATAAAGATCGGGTTATCGGCTATCGATTCAATGAGGATAGTGGCGCAAGCTATATTACCTTGTACGGGTGGGGCTACGACGAGACGATGTCGACATCAAACCCGGAGCACTTGGTGGAATATTATATCTTGCAACGCTGGACCTACGACCCCAGCCAAGATGGGATCTATGGTAAAACGTTCACCAGTAATGGGGTTGAGTATTCCACGTACCGTTCGGTACGGGAGCAGAAGCCCTCGATCAATGGCCCATCCACTTTCTATCAGTACTGGAGCAAGCCTACCGAGCAACGGGAGCTGGGAGAGGATTACGAGATTATTTTTTCTGATCACGTTGAGGCTTGGGCCGACACCGGCTGGATTATACCGGACATGGACAACCTGAACGCCAGTGATGACCCCACCTATCAGGTTATGGCGGTGGAGGTGTTTAACCCCGGGAATGACGGCACGGCCTCCGGCCGAGTGTGGGATGCGGGAGCTGAGTAAACAGGTCGTATCGCTCACGGTTCAGAGGTGCTCGGCACCTTCTTAGGTGCCGGGTTACAAACGCAAGCGGTCGCCTTGTCTGCGTAATGCGCAGACAAGGCGCTATTTAAAGCAGGTTCTTCTTGTTAAACGTCCACTCAGAGTCTTGGCTAAGGCCCGCCGGGTCGCCGACAAATAATTCCGCCGCTTCCTTGTCGTTTTTCAGTTGCCACTTAAACCAGGCTGCCGCTACTCTGGCGAACTCACCGCCGTACTCTTGAGAGTAGGTGCCTCCGTGGCCAACGTCCAGGTTACCCACAAAAACCGGGACATGGTCAATGCGCTCTACATCGTTCATACCATTTTCGTAAGCGATGTCGGAGGGCCCGCCGAGTAAGTAGAGCGTGGGCGTGTGAATCTTTTTCAGCTGCGTTTTATCCACTTCCGGTATGCCGGGGAGTTTTTCTGGCATAGGATCGTTGAATATACCGCTATTGCAGATCAGCAGCGTAGAGGTGCGTGGATCGTCGGCTACCTCCAGCGCCTGTAATCCCCCGCACGACATACCGCTGACTCCAATCTGCTTCGGGTTTAGTTTTTGATAGTAAACGCTATCTTTATTGCTGTTCTGGGCGATGGCCCAGTCAATCGCGTCCACTAACTTTGAGGAGGCGGAGTGTTCGGTAACTTGCTCACCCTCTTTTGTGGGCATAGTGCCAACGGCAATGACCAGAAAACCATGGGAGGCGATTTCGTTCAAAAAGTTAACATGTTCCCAGGGCGAGTCGTGGCAGGCGCCGTTGCCCCAGACAATGATTGGTAGCGTATTTTTTTTATCAAGGTCACTGATATTCTCGGGTCGGAACAATGTATGAGTCGGTAGGGACCCGTCGCCCATCATTATGGCGCTATGCTCGCCCGTGCCGCCATCTTCAATGACCCGTGAGGCCGTCGTTCCAGCCACGCCCGGGTTCATCAAGAAGGTTGCCAATAAAAAAATAAAAACACCGACTTTCTTCATGTGAAACTCTCTCTTATCTCGTCAATGTGTATCGAAAAACGCTATAATTATTAGAGGTGCCCTTAAATGGATTGACGTTCGGCTGGCTACTCCGCGGAGATGCCAACTTCCAGGGCAATACGCTCGCCTTCCACTGAATCAACCTCTTTGGGCTCAAGAAGGCGCACCCGCTGGGCGTCGACGCCACTCTCCTCCTCTGGGTTGACCAGCGCCTCTCGCACCGCTGAGGCCCTTGCGTTGGCGATGGCCTTGAGTTCGACGTCCGTGGCCGATTGGGCGGCGATAACCTTTTCGGCTAAATGATTGCGGTAGGCTAAGCCATCAAAGCCCGTGGTATCCGAGGAGTCGCTTTGCGTTTTGGTAAAGCGCTCCCGTACTGACTCCAGGTCAACCTCCGGGTAAGCGGCGCTAAACATCGTCTCGACCGCACGCTGATTGTCTTCGGCTGTGAGGCTGGGTTCCGCAACGCCGCGATCCATTTCAGCCAAACGTTGTCGCAGGGCTTCAATCGCTTTCTTCCGTTGTACAGCGGGGCCGTCGTAGGTCGAGCTGAAGGGACCGGAGAGCTCAATTGCCAACGCCGGGCGTTGGTTAAGGGCCTCGCGGAGCTTGGCGATACGCGCTCGCTCGGGAGGGAGCAGGTCGGACCGACCCCGTGGGAACTCAACCTGTCCCAACTCTTCTGATTCGGCACCCACAAGGCTCGCCAAAAATTGAAACGGTGCCTGGACGACAGATTTAATCGCATCTCCCAGTGCCTGGCGGACCACCTGCGCGATGTCGAATTCCGGGTCGCCAACACTCCCGCTCACCGGGAGGTCAAGATCAATGACTCCCGCGTTATTTTCAAGCAAAGCTATGGCGAGGTCCAGCGGCAAGTCCATGGCGTTGCTGGCGGCCATCTTCTCGCCGAGCTTCAGGTCATGCAGCACTAGGTTGTTTTGTCCGTCGAGTTGCTTGCTTTTAACCGTATAGTCGAGATCGAGGTCCATGGTCCCTTCGGCGATTTTGCGACCGGCAAAGCGCACGGTATAGGGGGAGTACTCCGGAATTTGGAGGTTGCGGAAACGCAGCCGCAGGTTGGTTTTCCGTGTGGGGTGCCAAGCGTGAAGTGCGCCTTCCACCTGCGCCAGTCCATATTCCCCGACCTGGCCCTCCAGTTTCACTTCCGCCGACTGGGCCGAGGTGGAGCTCAAGGTTGATATTTGGCCACTTAACCGGTGGATGCTCTTTGAGAAAGGCAGAGGAAGAGAGTGGTCCGCAAACCGCAGGGCGCCGTCGATCAGCTCTATACCCTCAAGAGTGATTTCAAACGGCGCTGGCTTCTTGTCCGCAGTGTCCTTGTTCGAGTTGTCGGAGTCATTCTCGGCCGGGCGGTTCACCATAAGCTGCGAGAAATTGGTCGTTCGGTCCTTATGGACGACCACTCGACCGGAGAGACTATCGATGATAATCGCGCCGGTTTCGAGCTGCTTTTCGGCCAGGCGCAGATGGAGCTTTTCGGCTTGCAGGCTTTTCCACCCAATGAGTGGCTCGTCATTGGAAGCGTCCGTGATATTCAGCGACTTCACACCGGCGGAGCCCTCAAAGGCGAAGGGTTGCCTCGCCTGGGTGAGAATGTCGCCACTGAGGCTGAGTGTGCCACTATCGATATGAACGTTCACGAATTGGCGCAGATAGGGTTCGCCCTGTGCCAGCGCCAGCCCGTCGATTTCGACGCTTCCCTTAAGGGCCGGAGTCGGAAGCAATTGAAGCTCACCGTCGAAGGTGATTAAACCACCGCCCTCTAGCCGACCGTCCAAGTGGAGTGGGGAGCGCGAGCCCTTCTCCAGCGAAAAATTCTCGACCGCTAGACTCAGATCCTGCAAAGCCAGTGATACTTGGCGTGTATTGTTAGCATTAGCGGTTCCGTTCTGGAGGTTGTCAGCGAAACGCAGCACACCGCCTTTTACACGCAATTCATCGAGCGTTAATGCCGGCAATGACGCCGAGCCCTCCTTCTCCGAGGCCTTCTTATCAGAAAGTTCGCTTGCCAGTCGGGTGAAACGGGTTTCACCCGAAGCGAAACGCTCTTCTTGAATGATCGGGTTGTCGAGATGGATCGCCTGAAGGGTCCAGGCCCCGTTCACGAGGCTTCCCCAGGAAAGATTAACGAACAGCCGGTCCCAGCCGATCAGTAGTTGGTTGTCGGTGTCCTCAAGTGCGAGCTCGTCGATTTGCAGCGTCAGCGTATAGGGGTTGGCGTGTACGGATTCAATGCGGAGTTCGCGCCCCAGGTTTTCTCGAGCGGTATTCACTGCCATCTCGTGAACCACCCAGGGCACCACAAAAAAGCCCAGCAAAGTGTACAAAACGACAATCACCAGCAGCCAGAAACGAATCCGGCGCGGCGACGCCCATCGAGTTCGCAAATAACCGCCAAACCGGCGGAGAGAGTTATTTTGCATACGTCCACATCCGTTGGAATGAGCCATAATACACAAGGGTATACCTGTCTAAGCTGAGCGTCACCTCTGGGCGCGGCTGGGCTCTACTCGCCCTCGAATACGATTGAGTGTCACGGCGCCAACGGCGCACGTATATAAAATACGCCGCCATTGGCCTTTCGCTATTCCTGCCAATTATCCCACCTCTCTTGTGCCGACTGCTTCCGCGCAGTATGCTTATCCCTTATATTCTCAATGACAATAAGTATGACAAAATAAATAACGCTCTCTATCGGTGATTCGGTTAAGGCCGCTCTAAATTCTAAGATAATAATAGGAAATTATTTATGAAAAATAACACGGTACGGTGCGTCATTCATCAAGGTTTGCTCTGGAGCTTGCTTGCTTCCCTGTGGGGTTGCGGTAGTTCTGATTCGACCCCCGACGACAATAGCAGTAGTAGTAGCGAAGCGTCTTCCAGTGCCTCATCGGAAACTGTGGCTTCCTCAAGCAGCGCCTCCAGTGAACCCTCCTTGGTGGTGGCGCTGAATGTGGGTGGCTTCTCTGAAGTGAGCTACAACGGCGTTACCTATCAGCCCGATCGGTTTGCGGAGCAGGGCGCCCCAAACAACACCTCCGACGAGATTGGCGGCACGGAAGAAGATGCGCTGTTTCAGACCGAGCGCTACGGTTCCTACACCTATGAAATTCCGGTGACCGAAGCGCTGTATGACGTACAGCTTCACTTTGTGGAAATGTATTGGGAAGCCAACGGTGAGCGCTCTTTTAACGTCCGTCTAGAGGACGAACTGGCACTGTCGGAACTGGACCTGTACAGCGAGGCGGGCCACGACCAGGCCTACTCCTACACGGTGGAAGGCGTCCAGGTGAGTGACGGACATCTGACCGTTGACGTGGAAACCGTCATCGATAACGGCACCTTAAGTGGTATTGCTGTTTACTCGGTGGAGGGTGAGTTTGTTCCGCCACCGGAAGAAGAGCCAGAGCCCACGGTACCGGGCGAGCCGGGTACCGCCGGCGCCGAGAACACGGGCGCGGATTGCCCCGTGCCGACCTTGCCCCACCCCAGTGAGTTGCCCGCCATTGCCAAGCTCCCGGACCCCTTTATGGGGTTGGACGGTGAGCGCCTCGCTTCCAGGGAGGAATGGCGCTGCCACCGCCAGGACTTGAATTGGCAGCTACAGCAGTACGAAGCCGGCGTTAAGCCCTTCAAGCCCGAAGCTGTGGCGGGCTCGGTCGCGAACGAAACGATAGAAGTGACCGTTGGCCACGAGGGCGAAGAGATTACCTTCTCGGCGTCGGTGACGTTGCCGAGCGAGGGCGAAGGACCCTTCCCGGCGATGATTGGCATTGGCGGGTCGACGCTCGACAACGAATACCTTGCCAGCCAGGGGATTGCGCTCATCAACGTCAACAATAACGCCTTGGGAGCCCAGGACGGTGGGGACTCGCGCGGCACCGGCCTGTTCTACGACCTCTACGGCAGCGACCACTCCGCCAGTTCCATGACCGCTTGGGCCTGGGGTGTAAGCCGTTTGATTGATGTACTGGAAGCCTCGGAAGCGGAGCTCATTGATGCCTCCCGACTCGGGGTGACCGGTTGCTCGCGCAACGGCAAGGGCGCCCTGATGGTGGGGGCATTGGATGAACGAATCGCTCTGACCATTCCTCAGGAATCCGGTGCCGGCGGGGCGGTGGCCTGGCGTGTGGCGCAGGCCATGGCGGACGATGGCGTCAACGTGCAAACCTTGAGTCAGGCCGCGGGCGAACAGCCCTGGTTCCGGGAGTCGTTTGGCTCCACGTTCGGCGGCCCGAATGTGGCCCGCTTGCCATTCGACCATCACCAGCTAATGGGCATGGTGGCCCCGCGCGGTTTGTTGGTGATCGACAACGACATCGATTGGTTGGGGCCCAAAGCGGCCTATGTAGGCACCGCCGCGGCGAAAGAAATCTACCGCGCGCTGGGTGCGGCGGAAAACATCGCTTACTCGGAGAACGGCGGCCATACCCATTGTGCCTTCCCTGACCATCAGCAGGACATACTCGCGGCTTTCGTTCAGCGCTTTCTGTTGGGCGAACCGGGTAGCACGGGGGTAATGCGTTCGACCCAGGCCGGTGAAGAGGATGTCGCCGAATGGGTGAATTGGGAGACGCCCACGCTTGAATAAAACGCTAAAGTGAACCTTCCTGGACCGGTGCGCTTTTTCGAAACGCACCGGTTTTTTTGCTTCTGATAAGGCCCCGCTGAGCCGGGTTTGGAACCCACGCGGTTTTCGTGTAATTTGGAGCCTATCAGGTCATTCTTCAGCTACCTGATAGTGGGCCACTGGGGTATGGAGTGACTCCACTGCAAAACCGATAAAAACATTGAACCTGAACCGGACTCGTTGCGACTCACGGGTTTCAAGAGGTTCTTGCAGAGCGAGCACTGGATGGCCCTGGCCGCATTTCGACCCCTAACACTGATCACCTTACTGCTCCTGGGCGGCTGGTTGACAGTGCCCGCTTCCCTGGCGGCCGTCCCCTCGGAGGTGCGGTTAAAATCCCCTCAGACCCAGGGTTTTTATCAGCCGCGCGAGCCTCTACGCCTTTTCTGGGCCGGCACCTCCATCGCCGATACCGCGGGCCCGCTTAGCCTGGAGCTCGACGGCATGGATGTCTCCGCCTTGGTTCAACACCGCGATACCGGGTGGACCTATGTGCCGGTACGCCCCTTGGCCCCCGGCCCCCATGAACTGCGAGTGATGTTCTACGGCAAGCAGGGGGAGGTGAGGGAGCTGGGTTACTGGACCTTTGAGGTGCGTCACTCACAAGCCCTTCGCTCGGCCCGTCTCGAGGGTCAGTTGGACCTGGCGTTGAGCCGGCGGGTAGCGCAGAGTGAGGGCACCGGCGGCGACGACTTCGGGGCTCAGGGTGGGGGCTATCTGGCGTCCGAGCTCAGTGGGGATCGTTGGCGGCTACGCAGTCATCTCGACCTGATGGCGGTGGAGGATAAAACACTGGCCATCGCCGACCGGAGAGTGGACCTCGCCCGGTTTCACCTGCGTGGTGACTTCGATCGCTACCACCTGACCCTGGGGGACCAACAATTGGCCTCCGCCAGTTTAATTCATGACGGTTTTGAGCGCCGCGGTATCTCCACCGGCGCTCGTCTGCCCCTTTGGGACGGCGCTGTGTCGGTGTATCAGGCGACCGGGCAACAACAGCTGGGCATTGATGCCGGCCTGGGCACGGATGAGGAAAACAACCGCCTAAGCGGGGGGCAACTGTCATTCTGGCCCTGGCAGGGGGACACCGCCCAAGTGATGATTGCCGGTGAGCGGCTGTCGGGCCGAGTTAACCAGCCGGACTACGGCAGCCTGGACCCCAACACTCAGGCAATCTTTACCGAGGGGGACGCCTGGAACGTCAGGATGGACGGCCAGTTCTTTCAGCGCCAGTTGCGGGTCCGCCTGGAAAAAGCCCAGAGCGAATACGATTTTGACGGCGTGAACCGGGGTTTTGACCCGGAAGAGGGTGAGGCCTGGTCGACGCTGTTGGTTCTGGACCCGACCCCCTCGGGAATGGACGCCCTGGATTGGCGGCTGGGGTTGGAGTCCAAGAAAATGGGAACCTGGTACAAAAGCTTGGCCAACCGTTACGCCCCCGCTGACAAAAAAATGGACCGGCTCTTCTTCGACTTCTCCAAAAACCAGTGGACCTGGGATGGCAGCTATGCCGTGCAGGACAGCAACCTCACCGACGATGCCAACTACGCCACTTCCGAAACCCGACAATGGAATCTTCGGGCGGCCTATTTCGATGCCGACTTGCCCGAGGGGCCACTACTCACCTTTTTGGGCCAACCGAACTACACCCTCACTGCCAGTGGCACCACGTTGATTGATGACTATACGCCGCAGGGGTACTTGGCCAATGACCTGCAAACCCGGCGCTACGGTCTGAGCGCCGCCTTCACCAAAGTCCAGCTTCAGTGGTCGGCGGGGTTTCATTACGACACGGTGAAAGATCGCACCGGCTGGCAGCCGGAAACCCGCACCCGGGCCACGCAACTGGACGCCGGCTGGAACCTCACGAGGCACTACCACTTTTTTATCGGATGGGAGTTTCAGCATACGACCTATCCGGAGCAGGGCGTCAGTACCGACCGCCACTTGTATTCGTTCGATGCCAATGCGGAATTTATCCCGAATCGGCTGCATGGCGGCGTCAGCGTGGGCCTAAACCAGACCAGCGCCCGAGAGGATCCCTTTTTTGCCCAGTGGGACCAAACCACTTACCTCAGCAGCCATCTCAACTGGCGAATTCGCGAGCCCGCCCGTAACAGCGCGGGGCTGGAGCTCATCCTGTCGGTGACCCGCAATGACTATCAGAACTCGCTCTTTATGGCCAGCTCGGTGCAGGGCTATCAGGCCTTTGTTGAACTGCGCACCAGCGTGCCGGTGAGCTACCCAGGAGCGCGACCATGACCGCCGTCCGTTTTGCCATTGTTAGCCTTTTTGCGGTGTGGTTTGCGCTTCCCGCCTCGGCCCAGGAGGTGGAGATCTGCCCCGCCGCTCAACCCTGTTCGGTCTCCCGTCCCGTGATGGCCGGCACCGAGACTCGGGTGTCGGTACTCTGGCAAGGCCGGGCCTTCGGTGACCGCATTGGCACGGTCAGCTCGGATGTGGGGTATTTCACCCTGGGGAACCAAGCCGTGGGCGAACCCCTGGGCGTGGTTCGTCAGCCTCTGACCGAAAGGCTCACCGGCACGCCCGATGGCCGAGCCCTCACCTTCAGCTTCAGTGAAACCTTGACCATACCGGCCGAGGTCAGTCGGCAAGCCGCAGCGCAGGGGGCTCGAGAGCTGTCCTACATTCGCCAGTTCAGTATCCACGGCATGCCGGTCACGGGCGTGCAAACGCTTCGACTTTCCAGGCCCCTGCCCAATGCGGCGCGCTCCATTCCCGAAGGGGCGGATGTGACCGCCAGTGGTTTGATGCTCCGGCGGGTGGCGCTACGCTTTGACGATGGCGCCGCCGTGGCCTCGGTGGCGCGCGCCGAGCGGTTGCGGGCCCGGGCCGACATTCACTACGACCGGGCCGGTTTGCTGGAGGCGGTATGGGAAGTGGCTACCCCGGCCACCACTCGGGGTGAACCTCTGTTTCGCCGCCTGGATAACGTGCGCGAGTACCTGGGCGCCGGGCAGGTGGCGAGTTTGCGCAGCCCGGCGCTGCCCACCAAGCAGCCCGGCCTGTACCTGTTGCGGCTGCGCGTGGTTCACCCGAGTCTGGCAGAGAATGACATTGTCCTGCGCTATCAGGTGAGCGGTGTCTCGGCCACAGTGGCCGAGCGTGTCCCGGTAATGAATGTGAGCACTGATAACAATACGGCGCTTGGTGCCGACACGGAATTCCAATGGCGCGCGGTTCCCAACACCCATGCCTATCAGTTGGCGCTGTATGACCAGCCCCCGGAGCAGCGCTCGCCCGTCGAACCGGAACAACCCGGCAGTGAACCGGCGGAATTCGACACCGCCCCCACCACCGGACTGATGGTAAAGGGGAGTGCCCGGCGCACCCGCCTGTCGCCCGCGGTTCTGTATCAATTGGTGCCCGGGCATACCTATTACTGGCGCCTGGTGGCAGTTGATGCCAGTGGCACCATTCTGGCGGCGAGCCCATTACAACCCCTTCGCACCAAACCTTAAATAACCCGGATACCGACTATGGCCGTTTCGGAACAGGACACCGACGAACGTTTACTGCATGCCATGGCCGGCGGCGATATGGAGGCAATGACGGCCTTTTACCGCCGCCATGAAACGCGACTGTATCGCTACTTGCTCGCCAAATTGAACGATTCGTTTGCCGCGGCCGACCTACTCAATGAGGTGATGCTAGAGGTGTGGCGTTCGGCCGCTCGGTTCGCCGGGCGGGCCAAAGTCACCACCTGGATGTTTGGCATCGCCCACAATAAAGTCATGAGCTTTTGGCGCAAACAGGGCCGCCGTGAATTTACGGAGTTGGATGACAACCTCCCGGATGATACCCCCGGGGCGGATTTGGAGCAGGCGCTTTCGGTGGTTAAAGATGGAGAAGTGCTGCGTGCCTGTATGCGGACCTTGTCTGAGCCCCATCGGGAAGTGCTGCACTTGGTATTTTTTGAAGAGCTGGATTATTCGGAAATCGGTCGCATCCTGAAGGTGCCCGAGGGTACCGTCAAATCCCGCGTGTACCACGCTAAAATTTTATTAAAGAAACAACTGGCCAATGCCATGAGGTCCCCGTGAAAGAGATTGATGAACAGTTGAACCTGTGGGCCACTGGTCGCCTGCCAGAAGCCGAGCGCCGCGCGCTCGAACAGAAAATGGAGGAGGACCCGGCACTGGCTCGTGAAGCGGAGTTTGCAAAGGCGCTCAAGGGCTCACTGCAGAATGAACCGGTGACGGGCCCGGGAGAACTCGGGTTGGCACGGTTGCAAAAATCCCTGCGCGAGGAAGGGGAAGACCCCTCGGCCCTGTTGCCGAGGAAGAACTTCTGGAAGCCCGTGGCCATTGCCGCCAGCGTTATTGTGGCGGTTCAGGCGGTCATGCTGGTTGGCCCCGCGCCCTGGGAAGACGGGTCGACCGTGGACATGGCGCCGGCCTCCGGGGAGCTCGTTCCCCAGGGGCCAAGGCTGCAAATAGTATTCGCCCCCACCGCGACCATGACCGATATTCAGACCGCGGTACTGAACGTTAACGGTAGCATTGTCGCCGGTCCCAGCGCCCTGGGTGTGTTTCGGTTGGCTCTATCCGAGGAAGCCTCCACCGAAGCGGCCGTCCAGACGTTGCGGGACTATGACTTCGTGGAAGAGGTAATTGCGCCATGAGGTTGGCGGGCGCACGCTTGGGCATTGTGTTTGTAGGTCTGTTGGGAGCTTTATTTTCTTCGTCGGTGCTATTGGCACAAGCGCCAGTAGCGCCGGAAAATACCGCCCGTGAAGTGAAGCGCGCGGAACCACTCCCCCGGAAAAGTCGGCGGGAAGAGGGCCGCTCGCAAAACGAAGTTGCCACCGAAAAGCCAACAGGCGAGGAGGAAAAACAACAGACCGAAGCGCCAGGAGAACCACAACGCCCAAGCGCGGCCGAACCGTCGAGTCGGGAACCGGCGATCGAGGCAACACGCACTCCCCGGAAGGCGGTCGAATCGCGCAAAGAAGCGGACGTCGAACACCAACCGGAGCAAGATGTTAGCGAACCCGAACCCGAACCCGAACCCGAACCCGAACCCGAACCCGAACCCGATATCGCCGAGCCGGCGCCCACCCGACCGGCGATTCAGCGCGGGGGCAGCTTGCTGGGGCGAGCACCCCCGCCTCCGCCGCCCGTGCCGCCTCCCAGTCCTCCCTCCGACGACGAGACGACCGACCCGGATTCGTTGCCTTACGAACCGGGCGAATTGTTGTTGGTCAGTGCCGATATGGCCGAGGCGCAGTCGGCGGCTCGGCAACTCCAACGTTATCAATTGCGCATCAAATCCCGCCAGCGCCTCGATAACCTGGGGCTGGTCCTCAGTGTCTTTCGTCTGCCGCCCGATGCAAACGCCCCTGCGCTGGCCGCCCGCGTGCGCGGGGACCTTCCGGATCTGAACCTGGACACCAACCAGCGCTATCAATTGCTCAGCGAACGGCGTCGCTATGCGCGACGGGCAATAGGCTGGCCGGAGCCCACTGGCGCTTGCGATGCTCGCTTTCGTATCGGCATGTTGGATACCGCCGTGAACGACCGGCATCCGGCCTTGGCGGGCGCCAATCTGACCCGGCGGGAATTTGTCCGTGGTGAATCGGCGGAGCCGGAGCACGGCACCGCCGTGGCCAGTTTGCTCGTGGGCTCGAGGGGCTCGCAGACGCCCGGCCTCTTGCCGGACAGTGAACTTTGGGCCGCCGAAGTGTTTCGCCAACGTGGGGAGCACACCGACACCAGCACTGAGATTCTGCTCTCGGCCCTGGACTGGCTGGTCGGGCATCGGGTGCAGGCCGTTAACTTGAGCCTGGGGGGCGAGCGCAACCGGGTCTTTGAACTGGCGCTGGACAATTTGCTTGAGAGAGACATTGCGCTGTTCGCGGCGGCGGGCAACCAGGGGCCCGATGCGCCGCCGAGCTTCCCGGCGGCTCAGCCCGGCGTGGTTGCCGTAACCGCCGTCGATGCCGCCGAACGCCTGTACAGCCAAGCGAACCGGGGCGAGTATATTGATCTGGCCGCTCCGGGCGTGGATGTCTGGGCTGCCGATGGCGAGAACGCCGGGCGTTATCACACCGGAACCTCTTTTGCCGCGCCTCTGGTCACGGCCGCCTGGCTGGTGGCCGGGCAGCGGGGTGTTGGTCTGAGCGATACCGCCAAGGACCTGGGTGCCGCCGGACGGGACGAAGCCTTTGGTTGGGGGTTGGTGCAAGTCGGTGGCGAATGTCATTAGTAGAGCCTTTCCCTATTGTGGCGTAGCCGTGTTTACCGTAAGTCGCGGGTCCCTAGCTGCAGGTTCATAAAAAAAGCCGGCTGGGAGCAGCCGGCTAAAAGGGTAAGGATTAAGTGACGGGGTTACTCCGGGCAGGCGACACCGCCGGCGGCATCTTCACACTGCAATGCCAACTCGACACTTTGGCCCTGAGTGAAGGACTCGTAGGGTTCAAAGGTGTAGGTCATGGAGCCGTCGTCCCCGGTCGCCATAATCTGTACCCACTCGCCCTCGGCTGACATGCCTTCCGGAAACTCCAGTGTGACCGAGTCGCCCAAGGCCACCCCCGGGAAGTTGCCGATCTCCAGGTAGCCCACCCGGTTGCCTTCCACGAACACCTCGATATCGCAGCTACTGGCGGAGCTGCTCGGGCCGTTGATGCAAGAGAGGTTGATACTCTGCGCTGCCGCGCCCTGTACCGTTTCTTCGTCCAGGATGACCGAGACGCTGCCGACAAGGCCGGTTTCCATGCTGCCGGAGAGTTCGACGAACTGACCGTTCTGGCTGTAGGCGCCGTTGGAGTGGGCGGACCATTGAATCAACGTGGCTTCTGCAGGAACGATCAGGCTCTCACTGTCTTGAATCAGAACGTCATTCTCGGTAAACACGGTACCGTCTGAGAGTGTGGCAAGCACATCAACCGTGCAGGGGATGGAAACCCCGGAGCCGGCCAGGCATTGGACGTTCACTGCTTCAATCGGAGTGACGGCCAGCGACACGGTCACGTCCCCGGCCACGTCAGAGGTCGCCGTACCTTCTCCCAAAACTTGCTGGCCATCGACAGTGATCGGGTAGGGCGTTTCCGCGGACCAAGTCAGTTGGGTGTTTTCATCCAGGTTGGGCCAGCCGGTGACAATGGTGGCACCCTCTGCCGGAACGGAATGGGTAGCGGTTTCGGTACCGTCGGTGAGCGTAACTGAGCAACCTACCGGGCTACCGTCGGGTAACTCGCAGCGCACGAGGTTCTCGCTGCTCGGCTCACCCAAGTCGATGATGACATCGCCGGACATGTCCGTGGTCTTTTCGCCCATCAGGCCGAACTCGGAAACGGCGGACCAACCGATGGTGGCGCTGTTGGGCATATTGATAATGGTGGCGCCGCCGGCTGGCAACTGCCCGGCGCGAGTAAAGATCGAACCGTCATCCAGTTCAACTTCGGCGTTAATGCCACAGGGTACGGCGCTGCTGTCGCCCAGCCGACACTCCACATTAATGCTGCCACCGTTTTCGAACTTGAAATCCCAGTTCCACGTGGAGAAGTGACTGACTTCGGCGCGGACCGCCAAACCTACTGGCGAGGTGGCCGAGGCCACTACCGTGCCCATGGTCGAGTCGTCTTCCACCCATAAACCCTGGTCTTCATCGAAATGCCACATCGGTATGGTGCTGCCGATGGACAGTGCTTCGTTGTTGATGCTCTCTACCGGCAGATCCATCTGAATCTCGGCGGTGGCGTTGGGGCTCAGTTGCAGGTAATCCCCCTGGGCGTTGTGCACGTCCACCGTCATCATCCCGGCGCTAATCAGCTCCGCCGAATCGCCGCCGGCATCCAGTGCCTGGGCGTTGCCGGGCATGGCGTTAAGGTCCTCGCCGGTGATATCCCATGGGGTGACCTGCACGGTGGCTTCGCCGGAGGCGGGTTCGCCATCGGGGGTGACAAAGGCGTTGGCGGGAAAGGTAATCCGCGCGCCCAGATCCACGGCGCTCAAGGTTCGTGCCGCCTCAATGTCTTCCACGCTGAGAGTCTGCTTAATGGGCATAAGGCGAATGGGCACGATCCCATCGCTTTCACCGTCGATTTTCAACGCCTGCGGGATAAACCCCTCGGCTTGCGCATGCACCCGGTAGGATTCCCGGGTTTCGGGGCTGAACTGAACCCGGCCAGCCGCATCGGTCTGGGCGGTGGTGTCCTCCCCCAGGGTAACGGTGACATCGGACAAGCGGGCGCCATCGTGGGTTTGCACCATAAAACTCAAATCGATGTGTTCCGGCACAGGCTCCGGGGGGTCGGTCTCATCAACGGGGTTGTTGGGTAGTGGGTTACTACTGCCGCCACAGGCGAACAGACTGCCGGCGAGCAGCGCAACGGATAATGCCTTCAGGCTGCTTGGGGTTTTGGATGGGAGCTGATTCATAATAATTGCCTCTTCGGTGGTATGTGATAACAGCGTGTCCGGTGAGGTAGTCGCAGCGGCTTCCATCCAGGTTCAAAGTAAAAAGAAGAAAATGTAGACCCATGGGCCACTAGTTCCCGTCTCTCATATGATCCTATAGACTATAAGCCTGTGTTTTCAGAGCCCTTACACTTTCTAGGCTACGCTATGGGGGTAGCTCACATTCGGAAAGCAACCAGAGGTATAAGCAATGAATAAAACTCCATGGATCACCGGTTTGGCCTTACTGTGTGCCAGCGTGACCGCCTCGGCGGATGTAAGCCTGCCCCGGCTGATAGACGACGGCATGGTGCTGCAACGCGATACCCCCCTCACTCTGTGGGGTTGGGCCGATGCGGGGGAGGAAGTAAGTGTTCACTTTCTTGATAGAAGCCTGAAAACCACCGCCAGCGAAGCGGGCCGATGGGAGCTTACCCTGAAAAAAGTGCCCGCCGGGGGCCCTCATGAGCTGGTGGTTGAGGGAAACAATACAATCCGAGTGAAGGATGTGCTGGTGGGGGATGTCTGGCTCGCCTCGGGCCAGTCCAACATGGAGCTCACCATGGCTCGGGTCCGGCCGCTGTATGAAGCGGAAATGGCCCGGGCCGACTACCCCGAAGTTCGCTATTTCGAGGTGCCGGATCGCTACAACTTCGATGCGCCCCAACAAACGCTGGAGGGCGGTCATTGGCAAACGGTCACCCCCGAAACCGTGTCCGGTATTTCGGCGGTCAGCTATTTCTTTGCCCGGGACTTACACCGTGAGCTGGACGTGCCGGTGGGTGTCATCAACGCCGCGCTCGGGGGTTCGCCCGCCGAAGCCTGGCTGAGCGAAGAGGCGTTGAAATCCTTTCCGGCACACCTGCAAGAAGCCAAGCGTTGGCGCGATGATAAGCTAATTGAGACGACTCAGGCGGAGGATCAACAGCGCGCGCAAGCCTGGTTCGAGCGCCGGGATAAACTGGACCCCGGCTATAAAAACGGAAAAGCCTTGTGGGCTCAACCGGATGTGGATGACAGCGACTGGGACACCGTCGAGCTCCCCGGTTTTTGGGGCGAAGAGGGGGAGGCCAACGGCGTCTGGTGGCTGCGCAAAACCATCGAGGTGCCCGAAAGCTGGGTCGGCAAGCCCGCCTTTTTGGAGTTGGGCCGGCTGGTGGATGCCGATGTGGCTTACTTAAATGGTGAGCAGGTCGGGCAGACCGGCTATCAGTACCCCCCGCGCTGGTACCCTCTGCCCGAAGGACTGCTCAAGGGGGGCGAAAATACCCTGGCGGTGCGCTTGACCAGCCAAAATGGTCTGCCCGGTTTTGTGGAAGACAAGCCCTACGAATTGAGCTGGAAGACCGAGACGATTGATCTCACCGGTCAATGGCGCGTCAAACAGGGCGCCCAGCTGGACAGTCTCGCCTCCCAGACCTTTATCCGCTGGAAGCCGATGGGGTTGTACAACGGTATGATTGCGCCGCTGACTGACTACGCCCTCAAAGGGGTGATTTGGTACCAGGGCGAATCCAACGTCGGTCGCGCGCAAGAGTACGCCGACCTGTTCCCGGCGGTTATTGAAGACTGGCGGAACCAGTGGGACCAGCCCAAACAACCCTTCCTGTTTGTGCAACTGGCCAACTACCTGGAAGCCAAGGGCTCGCCGCAAGACAGTGAGTGGGCCCGGCTGCGTGAAGCCCAGGAGCAGGCGTTGACCCTGCCGGAAACCGGTATGGCCGTGGCCATTGATGTGGGTGAGTGGAACGATATCCACCCCTTGAACAAAGAGGCCGTGGGTGAGCGCTTGGCACTGGCCGCACGCTCGGTGGCTTATAATGAAAAGGACCTGGTGGCCTTTGGGCCTCGCTACCGCAAGCACCGGGTGAAGGGCGAACGCGTCATCGTTCGCTTCGACTCCGTGGGTGGGGGCTTGAAGTCCTGCGACGGCGAGCCGTTGGCGGAATTTGCCATCGCCGGGGAAGACGGCGAGTTTGTCTGGGCCGACGCCGAAATCAAAGGCAAAAAAGTGGTGGTGTCCAGTGACGCGATTGAGAAGCCGAAGGCGGTGCGCTACGCCTGGGCCGACAACCCGGAGGAGGCCAACCTCTGTAACGCCGAAGGACTGCCCGCCGCTCCCTTCCGCACAGACAGCGAATGAAGTAAGTACTAGCTGACGGGGAGAGCGGTGCTGTTAATGGGACTTTTCAGCACAAAGGATGAGTGCACACCGCTCACGCCGTCAATGCGGGTCAGCTTCTGCAACAGGAACTGCTGGTAGGCGTCCATATCCCGGACAATCACCTTCAGTAGATAGTCAGCCGACTGACCGGTAATCAAATGGCATTCCAGCACCTCCGGGTAGCCGGCGATGGTCTCTTCAAAGGCACTGAAGCGGTCCGGGGTGTGTTTGTCCATGCTGATTTCGATAAACGCCATCAGGTGCAGCCCGAGCTTGCGGGCATTGAGCAGCGCCACATAGCCGTCAATCAACCCCGCCTCCTCCATTTGCTTAACCCGCCGCAGACAAGGGGAGGGCGACAGGCTGATGGCTTCGGCCAGCTCCTGGTTGGTGATGCGGCCCCGCTTCTGCAGGGTTTCCAGGATTAAACGGTCGTAACGATCCAGACCTTCGGTCATGGTGGCATACTATGCTTGGTTGGCGTTAAATATTGGAATATAATTCCAAAACGAGCGATTAAGGCAACATCTTAGCAATTTATCGCCGCCTTGTAAGCCATATACTATCCCCATGCCTGACAGAGGAAGAGCGGCGGGCCACAAGCCCGACCCCCGGTACTCTCCCACCGCCACAAGCGGTGCTCTGAGTTCAATGCCCGAGGCCCATCCGGCCGAGGACCTTCCGCTCTCTCCCGGGCATCCTTATTCGCCAAGAAACACCCGTGCAATGGAGCCGAGCCATGATTGCCAACCCATCCCAAAAATACCGCCGCTTTGAGCCGATCCAGCTCCCGGACCGTCAATGGCCCAATAAGGTGCTGAATAAAGCCCCCATCTGGATGAGCACCGACCTGCGCGACGGCAATCAGGCGTTAATCGACCCCATGAACGTCGACACCAAAATGAAGATGTTCAAGGCGCTGGTCGCCATCGGCTTTAAGGAAATCGAAGTGGGCTTCCCCTCCGCTTCGGATACCGATTTCAATTTCGTTCGCCGGTTGATCGAGGAAAACCACATTCCTGACGATGTGACCATCGAAGTGTTGACCCAAGCCCGGCAGGACCTGATTCAGCGCACGGTGGAATCCTTAAAGGGTGCGCGCCGCGCCATTCTGCACATGTACAACCCGGTCGCCCCGGCCTTTCGCCGCATTGTGTACAAGACCGACAAGGCCGGCGTGAAAGAAATTGCCGAGCGCGGCACCCGGTGGGTGAAGGAAATGACCGAAGCCCAGCCGGAGACCGAATGGGTCTACCAGTACTCCCCGGAGGTATTTTCCAGCACCGAAGTGGAGTTTGCCAAAGAGGTGTGCGACGCCGTCTCGGCCATTTGGCAGCCCACGCCCGAGCGCAAGATCATTTTCAATTTGCCGGCGACCGTGGAAATGTCCACACCCAATACTTACGCCGACCAGATCGAATGGATGCACCGGAACTTGAATAACCGGGAAAGCATTATCCTGAGCGTGCATCCCCACAATGACCGGGGCACCGCCGTGGCCGCCGCCGAGCTGGCGGTTATGGCCGGCGCCGACCGGGTGGAAGGCTGCCTGTTTGGCAATGGCGAGCGCACCGGTAATGTCGACCTGGTGACGCTGGCCATGAACCTCTACTCCCAGGGTGTGGATCCGAAGTTGGACTTCACCGATATTGATCAGGTGCGCCAGTTGTCGGAAGAGTGCACGCAGTTGCCGGTACACCCGCGCCACCCCTACGCGGGGGAGTTGGTGTTTACCGCCTTCTCAGGCTCGCACCAGGACGCCATCAAAAAAGGCTTTGCCGTGCAGGACCCGGAGGGCATCTGGGAGGTGCCTTATCTGCCCATCGACCCGGCGGACCTGAACCGCAGCTATGACGCCGTGGTGCGGGTGAACAGCCAGTCCGGTAAAGGGGGGGTTAGCTTTCTGCTCCAGCAGCAGGCCGGCTATGAATTGCCGCGCCGGTTGCAGATCGAATTCAGCGGCGCCGTTCAGAAAATCAGCGACGCCAGCAGCAAGGAGATCAACAGCGGCGATATCTACAAGCTGTTCGAGCAGGAGTACCTGCAAGTCACCACGCCCTACGGCTACGTCAGCAGCCGGGTCAGTGACGGGGAAGACGGGGTGGTAAACACCCTGATTCTGGGCAAGTACCAGGGGAGCGAAGTGGAGTTGACCGGCTCCGGCAACGGCCCCATTGACGCTGCCGCCAAGGCGCTGGGGGAGCATGCCGGGCAAGCCATTACCGTGGTGGACTACCACGAACACGGCCTGGGGGCCGGTTCCGATGTGGCCGCGGTCTGCTACGTGGAAGTAAAGGTGGGCGAGCACAAACCGGTGTTCGGCGTGGGCCAGGACAAGAACATCGTCGCCGCCGCCATCAAGGCACTGATTAACGGGGTTAACCGGGATATTGCGTTGGCGAACTAGCCGCTTTCAGCAACCTGGCCGCCGGCCGGTAGCCGGTAAAGGAAAGGAGAAAACGCAATGAGCGATACCGACCTGCGCGACCACCTGGCGGTGGAGCGCACCCATTTGGCTAACGAGCGTACGCTGCTGTCCTACATTAGAACCGCGCTATCGCTTTTAATCGGGGGTGGGGTGGTGCTCCAGTTTTTACCGGAGAACCCCCTGCTCAGTATCGTTGCCTGGGTCGCCATCATCGGCGGCGTGCTCATTGCTGCTATTGGCTTTTATCGCTTTGTGAAAGTCAGGAGCGAAATCCCCAAGGTTCAGAGTTGACCGGGCCGGAGCTCACGAGCGGCAATGAAAAAGCCTCCGGTAGGGTACTACCGGAGGCTTTTTGAGTTAAAACGTCGGTTTACGCCCGGTTCGCTTTGATGCGCCGCAGCAAGTCCCCAGTCAACCGAATACCCTCGGCTTCCGAGTGCTTGTCTCCTTCATACTCGATCCCCACCCAGCCGTTATAGCCCACGGCCATGACAATATCGATCATGCGTTGGAAGTTGATCGTGGTTTCCTCGCCCTGTTCATTAAACGCATAGCTCTTGGCGCTGACGGCGCGGGCATAGGGCATCAATTCCCGCACGCCCCGGTAACGGTCGTAGGTTTCTCCCGCTTCTTGGTCGATAACGAAGTTGCCAAAGTCCGGAAGGGTGCCCACCCGCGGGTGGTTGGCGGTTTCCATAACCTGGCTTAGCCAGCGGGCGTTGGAGGATAGACCCCCATGGTTTTCCACCAATACGTTCAACCCCAGGGGCTCGCAGTACTCGGCCAGCATCACCAAGCCCTCGGCGGCCCGGTCACGCTGCTCATCCCAAGTGCCTTCGCTTTGCGCATTCACCCGAATCGAATGGCAGCCCAAGCCGTGGGCGGCGTCGGCCCACTTTTTGTGGTTGTCCACGGTTTGCTTGCGGCCGGACTCGCTGGGGGCGCCCAGAGCGCCTTCACCGTCGACCATGATCAGCAAGCTTTGGACGTTTTCGCGGTCGGCTCGGGCGCGCAGGTCTTGGACCAGAGCCTCGGACAGTGTGTCTTTATAAAACTGGTTAACGTATTCGATGCCGCCGATATCGAACTCCTGGCGGGCAATCTGAGCGAAGTTCATGGGGTCCGCTTCGCCACTGAAAAAGCGCCGGTGCAGGGACCACTGTGCCAGGGAGATGTCGTAGGTGCTTTTCTCGCCCATCAGGCTCATACAGCCGGGGAGAGTGCTGGCCGCGGCCAGGGCGGCCGAGGCAGTGGCCATTTGTTTAATGAATTGCCGTCTTCCGAGGTGTATCCGGTCCATAGGGGCCTCACTTTATTGTGAATTGTGTGGGTTCTCATTCAGGGTGACAGTCTGCCGGAGTAACCGGTAACACGGCAGAACATCGAATTCGCATTGTACCCCCATTTCCAACGTGATTTGGGAGCGCCCGGCTCCTACTGAGCGATATTAATTATCAATAGTTCTCAGCAATAGGCTTTGAAAGCGCGTTTTGTTATAAATTAGCGCTATCCATAGCGGAATAATCTGAATGATGCCGATTACAGCGCCGAAGGGAACGCTAACCTTGCTACAATGGCACAATAATCAACAGATTGGCCCCTTATGGCGCAAAACCGTTCCCTATTCATTCTACTAACCGCGATTATCGCGACGTTGGTAGCGATTGCCGCGCACCCTCTTATTCCCGAGAAGGTGCTTTCGGTGGTTCCGAATTCGGATATGGACGTTATTTTCGCGTTGTACGGGGACGGTTCCGAGGGCGGGCCGAGCCACTCTGAGTGGGCCGGGCCCGAGGCAGACCGGGTATGGCGGTGCCGAGTTGAACAGAAGGGGACCTTTGTCTATTGCGGGATGAATATCATTCTGTCCCATCACGCCGTCAAGGGAATGGACCTCACCGGCTACCGGGCGGTGGATCTGCGCCTGGACGTAGACGGTCACAACAAGAAAGTGCAGTTTTTTATGCGCCATTACGATGAGCGCTACTCCACCCCCGAAGACAACAACAGCGCTCAGTTCAATAAATTCGACTTTTTGCCCGGCGAACTCAATGCACCAATTCGGCTGAATTTTGAAGAGCTGACGTTGGCCGACTGGTGGAGCAGCCAGCGAGAGTTGCCTCGCGCCCTGCGCCGACCGGCCTTTCACAATGTGATCGCCATCGGGATTGGTTACTCGGACACCCTTGAGCCGGGCAACTACGACGTAAAAATCGAGCGCATCGCCTTTGTGGGGGACTGGGTCTCGGCCGAGCTGTGGTATTTGAGCATCTTGTTGTGCTGGCTTGGGGGGCTGACCATTGGGGTTATGCGCCAACTGCGGCTACTGGCGTTAAAGGCCCGGCGTCAACGGCGCAGCCTTGATGTGCTCACCAACCGTAACGCCGCTCTGAAGCAGGAGAGCGAGCGTTACAAACAGTTGTCTTCCCGGGACCCGTTGACCGGCGCCTACAACCGTTTCGGTTTTGAGCAGCGTCTGTCAGAGTTGCTTCATTATGACGAGTTTCACCCCCTCGCCCTGATACTGATGGATGTGGATCACTTCAAGCACTTCAATGATACCTACGGTCACGATGCGGGGGACGAGGTTTTGCGGCAGTTAGTGACCTTGCTCAATGAGCACACCCGCCAGCAGGATGTGCTCTGCCGGTGGGGTGGGGAAGAATTTCTTCTCTTGTGCCCGAGCACCACGGCGGAGAATGCCGCGCGCCTGGCGGAAAAGCTTCGTTCGCTGATTGCCGAAGAAAAGCCCGAAGGGAACAAAGTGGCTTATGAGGTGAACTTGACCGCCAGTTTCGGCGTCTGCCAAGTGGGCGAGGGGGAGTCCTATGTCGATGCCTTTGTCCGCGTGGACCGAGCGCTCTATAGCGCGAAACACCAGGGGCGAAACCGCGTCATCCTGGGGGAGCCGGCGGCCCAACTCGAGCCCGGTTGACCAAAACCGGCGGCTCGCATAGGCTTTAGCGGAACCACGGCGACAACGCCGTTGTCTTGCCTCCCTAAACCCAATCGGCAAAAGGATCCCGCATGCATCGTCTCCCCCTGAAGTTTCCTGTCTTTACCACCGTGTTCGCTCTGCTCGCCTTGCTAGTGGGAGCCTGTGCTCACCAGGCCCCCATGGACGTGGCAAAAAGCCAGAATGATCCGCGCCAATACCGTTACCTGCAGCTCGATAACGGCCTGAAAGTGATGCTTGTCCAAGCGCAGGAGACGGAGATGAGCGCCGTGTCTCTCGCGGTCGGGGTGGGCAGTTTCCACAACCCGCTGGAATTCCCGGGGCTGGCGCATTACCTGGAGCACATGCTGTTTCTCGGTACCGAGGATTATCCCGAACCCAACGCCTTGCAGAAATACCTGGAAGACAACGCCGGTTTCGCCAACGCCTACACCAGTAGCGACCACACCAACTACTTCTTCCAGACACCGAATGACTTGCTCGACCCCTCGCTAGACCGGTTCAGTGATTACTTTAAGGCGCCGTTGTTTGATAAAGAGTACAGCGACAAGGAACGCACCGCCGTGCACAACGAGTGGTCCATGGGCAAAAGCCAGGACCCGCGCATTATGTTTCAGCTACTGGGGCTGACCGGCAACCCGGAGCACCCGGCGGCGCGGCTGAGCGTGGGCAACCGGGAGACCCTGCCCGGCGGGCCCGACAGCGGCTTGTACGAGGCGATGCGGGATTTCTATCAGCGCTACTACAAGGCGGAGCTGATGACCCTGACGCTGGTGAGTCAAAAACCCCTTGAAGAGCAGGAAACCCTGGTGCGGGAACATTTCGCGGCGTTGCCGGAAGAGGAGGCGCCCTCGGCCGAGATCACCGAGCCCGGTTTGCCCCCCTCCGCCTGGGGGAAACACATTTACTACCGCCCGCAAAAAGATCTGAAACAGCTGATTCTGGAGTTTCCCATCGACGACAACACCGATCAGTGGCGGGTTAAACCCAACGCGTATCTGCGCAACATTCTCAGCTCCGAGGAACCGGGTACCCTCGGCCACTATTTGCGCGAGCAGAACTTGGCCAACAGCATGGGCGCCGGTGTTCAGTCCGACTTCTTTGGCCAGGACGGCTTTATTCGGATTTTTATCGACGCCACCGACAAGGGCATGGCGCAACGGGATCAGGTGGTGGCTGCCACCCTCGCTTACATTGAGCTTGTCCGTGAGCAAGGCGTGAAACAGCGGTATTACGAGGAGTACCGCACCCTGGCCCAACAAACCTTCAATGAACAGTCCCCGCCCCAGCCCATGCAGCAGGCGGTTCATATCAGCGCCCTGATGCACGACATACCCCCCGCCTATGTCAATTCGGCCAGCGCCCACTTTGAGACGTTTGATCCGCAGGCCATCGAGGTGGTGCTGGAGCAAATGCGCCCGGAGCGACTGCGCCTCTGGCAAGTCAGCCAAAGTGAACCGGTGGATACCGACATCCCCCACTATGACGGCCGCTACTCCGTTGCCAACATTGAGCAGGACACGCTGGCCCAGTGGCAATCCATGGCTCAAGACATTGAGCTGAACCTTCCGCCGGCCAATACCCTGGCGAGCAGTGGTGATCTAGAAGCCGTCGAACACTCCATTCAAAGCTTTACCCAACTGATTGGCGAGCCGGGGCTGGATGTCTGGTTCCGCCACGCGGAGCATCATCAGGACGGAAAGGGCTACCTGCACTTTGTCTGGAATACCGATTTGGGTATTCAGAGCGCGGAACACTTCGCACTGGGTGCCATAATGAATGGCTTGCTGAACGAAAAGAACATGAGCCTGACCGATCGGGCCGGACGCGCGGGTATTAACATTGGTTTTGACCGCTCGGACAGCAACATGCAAAACCTGACCCTCCATGGGCCGGTGAGCAATCACAAGACCCTGGTGAACGAACTGATGGGGGGCGTGGCCGAGCTGAGTTTTACCGAGGCTGAATTCAACCGCCAGCGGGATCGCCTGCAGGAGTGGTTGAGTGGCGAGAAAACCGATGCGCCCATGCACCAGCTGTATCGCTGGCTTGACCGCCGTACCCAACGCTTTGAGTGGGATGTGGGCGCGATTCTGAAGGCCAGCCGGAACATCACGCCCGATGACCTTCGGGCCTACTATCGCCAATGGCGCCAACAGGTGACCCTGCGGTTGTACGCCTACGGCCATTATCAACCGGAACAGATTCGCGCCATGGCGCGCGGTGCCGAACAAGCCCTGGGGCCCAACCGCCAGCCTGGCCCGATTTACGTCACCGAGACTGAGACACCACAGGCGGGTGAACACTGGAGCGTCGAGCGCACGGTGGAGCACAATGATGTAGGTTGGATGCGCGCCTATGTGGCGCCGAGCGAGGAGATGGAACCCTTCGCGGAGTTGTTGTTGCTCAATATGCTGATCAATAACCCCATGTACACTCAACTGCGCACTGAAGAGCAGTGGGGCTATGTGGTCAACGCCGGCGTCACGCGCCTGGGCGAAAAGCCGGCGCTGGTGTTGTTGGTGCAGAGCTCGGAAAAAACACTGCCCGCCATCCAGGGGCGCGTGGAAACATTCTTGGCGGACCATGAATCCACTCTGGCCGAATTGGACGAGGCCCAACTCAATCCGCTGCGCGAATCGCTCGTGGCTCAGCTGACTCAGCAGCCCAACGACTTTGTGCAAGAGGCGAGCCGCTACCGAGGTGATTTCCACCGCAACAACACCGATTTCGACACTCGCGAGCGGCTGGTTGAGGCGTTGCGGGTGGTCACCCCGGAGCAGGTCAAGCAGGCCTATGAGCGGTGGGTGCTGGGCGAGGGCAGCGGCATCATTACGCTGCAGGCCAAGGGCACCGGGTTTGCCGAGGGGGACTTTGCCGAAACGGGTGAGTAGCACCCGTGCTTGACGGGCTACTCGCGTCGCTCAATAACGCTTCACGGGCGGTTCGACGGCCCGTGAAGCGTCACCCCATCATTGGTTTCTTAACGTCGCCAGAACATGGGGCTGAACAACACCAGCAAGGTAAACACTTCAAGACGCCCCAGCAGCATGGCAAACGTCAGAATCCACTTGGCCGGGTTGCTGATGGAACCGTAATTCCCCGCCACATCCCCCATGCCCGGCCCCAAGTTGGTAATGCAGGCGCCCACGGCGGAGAAGGAGGTTTCCAAATCGAGCCCGGTCATTAGCAGCAGCAGGAACATGGCGATATACATCACCACGTACATGGCAAAAAAGCCCCACACGGCTTCAATCACCCGGTTCGGAACCGTAATCTTACCCACCTTTACCGGGATAATGGCATTGGGGTGAATCAGTCGGTTGATCTCCCGTACGCCCTGCTTGTACAGCAGCAGCACCCGTATCATTTTCATCCCGCCGCCCGTGGAACTGGCGCACCCGCCCAGAAAGGCCAAAATAAACAACATATAGGGCAGGAAGGAGGGCCAGTAGTTGAAGTCCGAGGCGAAACCGGCCGTGGTCAGTGTGGAGGCCAAGTTGTAGAAACCCAGCACGACGCTATCGAGAGCGCCGTACTCATGGGTAAAGTAGAGCACACTGACGGTAATGAGGGTGCCGACGATGATCCAGCCCGAATAAAAACGGAACTCCGCATCCGCCAAATAGTGGCGCAGACTTTTCTCCTGCCAGGCGACAAAATGCAGGGCGAAGTTGGCGCCGGCAATCAACATGAAGACGGTACAGATCAGCAAAATGGCGGAGCTGTCATAATAGCGGAGGCTCTGGTCGTGACTGGAAAACCCCCCGTTGGCGACCGTGGAAAAGCTGTGCCCGAGTGCTTCAAACCAGTTCATTCCCGCGAGCTTATAAGCCACAAAGCAGGTAATGGTGAACATAACGTACAACAGGAACAGGGCTTTTGCGGTTTCGGTAATTCGCGGCGTGAGTTTGTTGTCTTTTACCGGCCCCGGCGCTTCGGCGCGGTAGAGCTGCATACCGCCGACGCCCAGCAAGGGCAAAATGGCCACCGCAATCACAATAATCCCGATGCCGCCCAACCACTGCAGCTGGTGTCGGTAGTACAGAATGGAGGGGGGCAGCTGATCCAGCCCGCTAATGACCGTGGCCCCGGTGGTGGTGAGCCCGGAAAGAGATTCAAAAATCGCATCGGTCACCGACAGGTTCAGCCCCATGGAGAAGTACAGGGGCAGGGCACCGAACAGCCCCAGCACAAACCAGAACAGGGCGGTAATCAGAAAGCCGTCCCGCGTGCGCAAATCGTGCCGGCGTCCGCGCACCGGAAACCAGATACCCACCCCCGCGCCGAAGGTCAGAATAAAGCCGATCAGGAACGTGAGGTAATTTTGGTCGTGAAACCAGAGTGAGACGCTGATGGGCACCAATAGCGTCAGGCTGAACAGCATCAGCAATACGCCCAGTACCCTTGCAATGGTGCCAAACTGCATAAGCGTTCCGGAATCAGAAGAAGGTGAAGCCCACCTGGAAAAGCTTTTCCAAGTCGCGAATGTGCTCTTTCTTAAGCAGGAAAACAATGACGTGGTCTTCCGGCTCGACCACCAAATGGTCGTGGGCGATCAAGACTTCACTGGTGTCATCCTCTTTTTCCCGCACGATGGCCCCGATGTTGGCCCCCTCGGGCAGGTCAATATCCTCCAGCGCGCGCCCCACGACTTTGGAGGAGCTTTGGTCGCCGTGGGCGATCAGTTCGATGGCCTCGGCGGCGCCGCGGCGCAGTGAGTGAACGTTGACCATATCGCCCCGGCGCACATGAGTGAGCAGGCTGCCGATGGTTGTGGTCTGGGGAGAAATGGCAATGTCGATTTCACCGCCCTGAACCAAGTCCACGTAGGCGGGGTTGTTGATCAGCGCCATCACCTTCCGCGCGCCCAGCCGCTTGGCGAGCATTGAGGACATAATGTTGGCCTCATCATCATTGGTCAGGGCCAGGAAGACGTCGGTGTCCTCAATGTTCTCCTCCAGCAGCAGGTCCTGGTCCGAGGCGTTGCCCTGTAGCACGATGCTGCGTTCCAGCTGCTCGGACAGTTGCCCGCAACGGCGCTTGTTGTGTTCGAGCACGCGCACGTTGTACTTGCCTTCCAGCTTCTTGGCCAGACGTAGACCGATATTCCCGCCGCCGGCGATAATAATGCGCTTGTAGGCCGTTTCCAGCCGACGCAACTCGCTCATGACCGCGCGAATGTCGTTCTTGGCGGCGATGAAAAAGACTTCGTCATCGGCTTCGATCACCGTGGAGCCGTGGGGCATAATGGCCCGATTGCGCCGGTAGATCGCCGCCACGCGAGTGTCCACATTGGGCATGTGCTGGCGCAGAAAGCGCAGCTCCTGACCGACCAGCGGGCCGCCGTGATAGGCCTTCACCGCGACCAATTGCGCCTTGCCCTGGGCAAAGTCCAGAACCTGGAGCGCGCCGGGTTGTTCAATCAGGCGGTAAACATAGTCGGAAACCAACTGCTCCGGGCTGATCAGCACGTCGATGGGAATGACGCTGTCGGAGAACAGTTTGTCGTAGGTCAGGTAAGCGTTCGAGCGCACGCGGGCGATTTTGGTGGGGGTTCGAAACAGGCTGTGGGCGATTTGGCAGGCCACCATGTTGATTTCATCGTTGCTGGTCACCGCCACCAGCAAGTCCGCATCTTCAATGCCGGCCTGCACCAATATATCCGGGTGAGAGCCTTCGCCGGTGACCACGCCAATGTCGATTCGGTCGCGCAGCTCGCGCAGGCGGACTTCATCGGTGTCGATCACAGTGATGTCGTTGGCTTCGCTGGCCAAATGTTCCGCCAGGCTGCCGCCCACTTGTCCGGCGCCGAGAATAATGATTTTCATAGGCTCGCTATTTCAGGCTGTGCGACTGGAAGGCGCTATTCTGCCTTAATTATCGGTATTTTTCTTCCCGCTCTTGCGCAGTCGAGCGTAGTAAAAGCCGTCGTGCCCACCCAGCTGTGGCAGAAGTTGCCGTCCGCGCGGTTGAGGGAGGCCCCAATCCGCATCGAGGCTATCGCATTGGGCGCTTTCTTCTCTTTGCAGGAACGCCTCTACCACCTGGGTATTCTCCTCGGGCAGAATCGAGCAGGTGGCGTACACCAATACGCCGCCGGGGGCGAGTACCGACCAAAGCGCGTCCAGCAGCCGGCCCTGTAGCGCGCTCAGTCGCTGGATGTCGGCCGCCGAGCGAAGCAGCTTGATATCCGGCTGGCGGCGAAGGATGCCGGTGGCCGAGCAGGGCGCATCGAGCAGAATTCGGTCGAAGGGCTCCCCATCCCACCAATCTTCGGGGCGGGTGCCGTCGCCGCAGACCACCTCGGCGGACAGCCCCAGGCGCGCGAGGTTCTCCCGAACCCGTTCCAAACGGCGTGCCTCGCTATCCAGGGCGACCAGCTGCTTTAGGCCGGGCTCGGTTTCCAGAATGTGGCCGGTTTTCCCGCCGGGGGCGGCGCAGGCGTCCAGCACCCGCTGCCCCGGTGCCAGTTGCAAGAGCCCGGCGCTCAGTTGGGCGGCTTCATCCTGGACGCTCACGCCGCCTTCTTCAAACAGGGGCAGCGTTGTGACGTCGCACGGGGTTTCAATGGTAATACCGACGGGGCTGAACGGGGTGGCGCGCGCGACAATGTCCCGCTCGCTCAGGGTCGCCAAGTAGGGGTCCCGGGGCTGGTGGGCCGGATTCACCCGCAGCGTCAGGGGCGGGTGGGCGTTATTGGCCTCGACAACCGCCGCTTGTTGGTCGGGCCAATGCTTTTTAAGGCGCTTCAGGAGCCAGCCGGGGTGAGCGCTCGCATACCCGGAATCGTCTGTCAGTTCAGCATCAAGGGCGTCCCGCTCTCGCTGAAAGCGACGCAGGACGCCGTTGATCAAGCCTTTGGCCCAGGGCTTTTTGAGCTCCCGGGTGGCTTCGACCGTGGCGCCAATGGCGGCATGGTCGGGAATGCGGGTGAACAGCAATTGGTAGAGGCCGAGTAACAGTAGCGCCTGAACGTCGCTGTCCTTAGGCTTAAGGGGTTTATCCAGCAGCACGCCGAGGTAGACGCTCAGGCGCGGGTACCAGCGGCAAGTACCGTAGGTCAGCTCCTGCAGCAGGGGACCGTCCCGCTCGGGGACTCGTTGTTGATAGTCGGGCAGCAGGCTGGCGAGGGAGCCGCGCTCGCGGAGTAAGTCCGCCAATAGCTTGGCGGCGGCGGTACGGACTTTCATGCGGGGGGCTCCGGTAGGGCGAAGCGGTCGCCGACCTGAAACAGGTCAGCGCGGCCTCTGAGCAGGTCGGCCACGGGCATTGCCTTTTTACCGGGTAACTGTAGTTTCTCCAGGGCCAGAGCCCCTTCGCCGCAGGCTACCACGACGGCGTTCCGGGTGACCTCTGCCACTTCGCCGGGGTCATGCTGGCCGCGTTGGGGCAGGACACTCGTCTGCCAGACCCGGGTAGGGTCTTTTTGATCATTGAGCCGAGTATGGCAAATGGGAAAGGGGGTAAAGGCCCGTACCTGTCTCTCAAGTTCAGGGGCGGGACGGCGCCAATCCAGCGCCGCTTCGGCTTTGGTGATTTTGGGGGCGTAATTGCTCTGGTTGTCGTCCTGGGGCTCAGGCTGGGCAGTGCCCGAGGCGAGTTGGTTCACTGCCTCCAATAGGGCGGGGCCGCCCAGGTCGACTAAGCGGTCATGTAAGTCCCCCGCGGTGTCAGAGGGCGTAATCGGGCAACGGGCCTTCACCAACATGTCCCCAGTATCGAGGCCCACGTCCATTTGCATGATGGTCACGCCGGATTCGGTGTCACCGGCTTCAATGGCTCGTTGAATCGGAGCCGCGCCGCGCCAGCGCGGCAGCAGCGAGGCATGAACGTTGATGCAGCCCAGCCGCGGGGTGTCCAAAATCGCCTTGGGTAATAGCAGACCGTAGGCCACCACGACCATCAGGTCCGCCTCCAGCGCCGCCAACTCGGCCCTGGCCTCTTCGGATTTGAGGCTGCCGGGCTGATACACGGGCAGGTCCGCCTCCAGGGCCAACCGCTTGACTGGGCTGGCCTGAAGCTTCTTACCCCGCCCGGCGGGCCGATCGGGCTGTGTGTAAACACCCACTAACTGATGGTCACCGGCTAGCAGAGCCTTCAGGTGATGGGCGGCAAAATCGGGCGTGCCCGCGAAAACAATTCGCAGGCGCTTGGGGGAATCGGGATGCGACATGGTGTCCGTCTGTATGGGCGGGCCGGGTTCAGGCCTGCAGTCGGTGTTGTTTTTCCAGCTTCTTGCGAATGCGTGAGCGCTTCATCGGGGAGATGTAATCCACGAACAGCTTCCCATTCAGGTGGTCCAGCTCGTGCTGGATGCACACCGCCAGCAGCCCGTCGGGCTCCAGGGTGAAGGGTTCGCCATCCCGCCCGAGCGCCTCGACGCGTACTTTCTCGGGCCGCTCCACCGTTTCGTAAAAGCCGGGCACGGACAGGCACCCTTCGTCGTAAGGGAGCAGGGTTTCCTCGTCCAGCACGGTAACCTGCGGATTAATGAACACCATCGGCTGGCTCTGGTCGTCGCTGACGTCAATCACCACAATTCGCTCGTGCACATTCACCTGGGTGGCCGCCAGGCCCACGCCGGGCGCCGCGTACATGGTTTCGAACATATCGTCCACGAGCTGGCGAATCCGGCTGTTGACCTCGGCGACAGGCTTGGCGACAGTCCTGAGGCGTGGATCGGGGAATTCCAGAATCTCGAGTTTCGCCATAATCTTTGTGACAAACCTCTAGTAAAAGAAGAAAAACCGCTGCTAACATGATGATCGCACAGCGTTTACTTGCTATGCTTGGGGTTCGGCGCTCTATTTCCAATCCCTTGGGGGCCATTCTTGGGGCTTTTCAGGCCTTTGGAAGGGGCCGTTGGAAATACCAAGCGCGCTCGCTGTTAGCACTGTGACAGGATTATAACCGGTTGAGGCCTGTTTACCCTAATTCAATGGCCGCTTTGTGACAGACATTGCATTGCGGTAAACGGGTCTCTCGCACCTCCGGGCCTAACAATACAGGATCGGTTTCTATGAAAAAGTTGATGCTGGGGCTACTCCTGGCCCCGCTGCTCGCCGTGTGGAGCTGGGCGGACGAAGCCGCGTTCCGGAGCGACCACCCGGATGAATACATCGTGGAAAAAGGCGATACCCTTTGGGATATCTCCAACACCTTCCTCAAGAGCCCCTGGCTATGGCCCGAAATCTGGCATGTTAACCAGCAGGTTGAAAACCCCCACCTGATTTACCCCGGGGATGTGATCTACCTGGTCTACGTCGACGGCAAACCCCGCCTGACCTCGGAGCGGCCGGTCAAACTCGCGCCGGGGACCACCAAGCTCAGCCCCAGTGTGCGCGTGTTGCCCAAAGATGAAGCTATCAGCACTATTCCCTTGGACCGTGTCAACGCCTTCCTGTCCCGCAGCCGCATCGTGACCGATGAGCAGCTGAAAGCGGCCCCCTACATGCTCGCCGGTCCGGAGAAGCGCCTGATCGTGGCCGAAGGCGATTATGCGTACGCCCGCGGCGACATCGACCGGGACGTGGCTAACTACGGCGTCTATCGTCGTGAAGAAGCCTATATAGACCCCATTACCGAGGAGTACCTCGGCACCCACGCCATGAACATCGGCACCGTTAACACCGGCACTGTCGAAGGTGACATTACCAAGGTTCAGGTAATGCGCTCGCGCGAAGAGCTGCGCATGGGCGATCGTCTTCTGCCCAGCGAAGAGCGCACCATCGAGCCCAACTTCTACCCCAGCGCCCCGGATAACGAGATTGAGGCGTTGATCATGGCGGTGGAAGGCGGTGTCAGCCAGGTGGGCAAGCTGGATGTGGTCATGGTCAACAACGGTGAGCGCGAAGGTTTGCTGGTGGGCAATGTGCTGGCGGTGTACAAGCGCGGCGAAACCACCCGCGACCCGGTCACCGGTGAAAGCGTCACCCTGCCGGACGAGCGGGCGGGCTTGGTTATGGTCTTTCGAACCTTCGAGAAAATGAGTCTGGCGCTGGTGCTGGAAGCCGAGCGGCCGCTGGCGGTAAACGACAAGCTGCTCAATCCCTGATAAACTGCGTCCCGTTTTGGCGGTCGGTGCTGCCGATCCGCCAAAACGGATGGTCATCGATGGGATGGCCATTGGGTGAAGACACACCCGAAACCTGAGTTCACTTTGTAACGAATTATGTTTTACCGTCATTAAGGACGAACAACGAGGCGTTTATGGAGAAACACCATTATTTTCACTTATTGCTGCAACACCTCCCCGGTGCCGGCGCCGCCCGGCGGGCCCGCTTGCTGGAACGGTTCGGAAACGCGTCCGCGGTTTTTCGCCAAACCCGGGACATGCTCGAACCCTGGCTCAATCCCGAGGCCCTCTCGGCGCTATTCGAGTACCAACACGCCCCCAAAACCAGCCGCCTTTACCAGCGCGCCCAGAAAGATCTGGAATGGTTGATGGACCACCCGGAAGTCTCCCTGATCAGCGTGGAGGATAAAGACTACCCACCGCTGCTCAAAGAAATCCGCCGGGCTCCGCCGCTGCTGTTCGTGCGCGGTTCCGTTCACGCTCTGAGCATGCCCCAGATCGCCATGGTGGGCAGTCGCAACCCCTCCGCGGGCGGGCGGGATAACGCCCGTCAGTTCGCTGCGTTTTTGGCCGGGCGGGGTTTCGCGATTACCAGTGGTTTGGCCCTGGGCGTGGATGGCTTCGCCCATAACGGGGCGCTGGAATCCGAAGGCATCACCATTGGTGTACTGGGCACCGGTATTGACCGGCTCTACCCCGCGCGCCACAAAAAGCTGGCTCAGCAAATTCTCGACAACGGTGGCGCTCTGGTTTCGGAATTCCCCATCAATACCAGCCCACAACCAGCCAACTTCCCCCAACGTAACCGCATCATCAGCGGTCTGAGCGGTGGCACTCTGGTGGTGGAGGCGGCGCTTAAAAGCGGCTCGCTCATTACCGCCCGCTACGCCCTGCAACAAAATCGCGAAGTCTTCGCCATTCCCGGCTCCATCCACAACCCGCTCGCCCGCGGCTGCCACCGCCTGATTCGCGAAGGCGCCACTCTGGTGGAAACCGCCCGGGATATTGTCGAGCAGCTGGGGGGCTACTTGGGGTATCAGGAGTCCCTCTTCAACAACGGCTCCGACCAAGCCGAGATGGACCTGACCAGCGGCGAGCAGCGCGTGCTAGAGGCCCTGGGCCACGACCCCATGGACCTGGACCGTCTCGCCGACCACAGCGAAATGGATGTGGGTGAACTCTCCGCCTGCCTGATTAGCCTGCAACTCAAAGGCGCCGTGGCGGAAACGGCGGCGGGGTTTGAGCGGACGACGCTGGCGAACCAGAGTGCGGGAGTGTAACCAGCTCTATTAAGGTTTGTAATGAAGGGGCAGCCGCACCTGTGACCTGGGTCACAGGTGCGGCGTGAGCAGATTGAGCTGGTGGCGGAAGACGAATACACTTCCTGAGCTTGGAAGTCTCCTCACAAATAAGGATAGTGGATTGAGCCCCCAATATGCCGTTATTGGATAACAAAACCCCCTTCGCCGCCAGCTACCATATTATGCCCAATGCACAGGGGCAGGATGCCGTGTTTTTGGCCGCAAAAGCCACGTTCAATATAGGCGCTTCCTGGACGCTTGCCGACGAGCAAGTTGAGCCCGTGAATGAGGACATTTACTGGGGTGAGCCGGGGAAAAGCAGCCTTAGGTGGCCCAGTGACGTGCACTTGCCCAAGCCGGGAACCGATATCGCGATTCTCGCTCACGCCTGGGCGCCGGAGAAAAAGCCGGTGCGCTCACTGGATGTGCGCGCCCAAGTGGCCGGCCGGGAGCAGACCTTGCGGGTATGGGGTGATCGGGTCTGGCGGGAGGGAGCCGTCGGTGCCCCGGAGCCCTTTGAGTCCGTGCCGATTCGCTATGAATTCGCCTACGGGGGCCGTGCAGCCAACGCCGACGGCGTGCAGGTGAGCTCCCCGGCCAATCCGGTGGGCCGGGGCTTTCATCCGGCCCCTTCCGCTAAAGCGTTGGAAGGCCAACCGCTGCCCAACATTGAATACCCGGACCAGCTGATCAGTCGGCCCGAGGACAAGCCCCGGCCGGCCGGGTTTGGCTTTATCCCTCCATACTGGGAACCGCGCTTCGGGGATTGGGGCACCTATGACGAGCACTGGCAACAAAACCGGGCCCCCTATGTGCCCTTGGATTACCAGCCCAGGGCGCAGCAGGCGGCCCACCCGGATTGGGTGTGGGACGGTTACCTGCAAGGGGGTGAGCCCGTTTACCTGGAGCATATGCACCCCGGCGGGCCGCTGTCGTTTGAGCTTCCCCAGGTCAAACTTGGCGGGCAGGCCGCTTTTTCCGGCCGGCCGAGGCAGGACCTTGCCTTCGTGCTGGATACCCTGGTGATCGATGTCGATGGGATGACGCTATCGCTGACGTGGCAGGCGAGCTGCGTCTGCAATAACGACTTGCACCGCTTGCGCTCTCTGACACTTGGGCTTAAGAGGTAGGGACGCCGATGCCAGCCACCAACCGCCTGACGGCCTTTGCCCATGTGACCGAGCAGCAAGTGGAAGACCTCGCTTTCCTGTGGTTGCTCTGGGACCGGGCCGCGCACCAGCCCGACCAAACGGCGGCCACTCGGGCCAAGCTGGAACGGCGCATGAACGCACACCTGAACGGTTTGGCCGTTAGCCCGGACATCGCTTGGGCCCGCGCCCTGGAGACGGAAGAGACGTGTGATGCCGGGGAGCTTTTCGTCCTGGCCATGCTGGCGTTGGAGCGCGGTGACCCGGCGTCTCTTGCTCGTGTAGTGGCTTTGTCACAAGCCCAGCCCCACGCCCGGCGAGGGCTAGTGTCGGCTTTGGGCTGGCAAAACAGCGCGCGAGTGTATCCGCTGTTAAAGCCCTGGATCGCCAGCGACAACCCCTACGAGCGCTACCTGGCGGTGGCTGCTTGCAGCGTACGACGACTGGACCCCCAGGCGTACCTACAGCGACTGCTGCGCGACCCGGCCAATCGGGAACAACCCGATCTGTACGCCCGGCTGTTGCGGTTGGTGGGGGAGTTAAAGCGGACTGACTTAGTCGCCGAGCTCCGGCCGGCCATGGCAGAAGAGGGGGAGCCCGCCTTTTGGGCGCATTGGTCCGCGCTGATGCTGGGGGAGTCCCGCGCTTGCGCCGGGCTGGCGCCGTTTGTCCTCGACCCGGAGGCCACCCAGCGGCGGGCCATCGACCTGGCGTTTCGGGCTTCGCCGGCCAATCAGGCCTGGGACTGGATCAATCAGTTAGTGAATAGCGGGCAGGATGGCGCCGTGGTCCGAGCGCTGGGCGCGCTGGGGGACCCCCGAGGGGTGAACTGGCTGCTAACCCGCATGGAGGAGCCGGAGCTGGCCAAACAGGCCGCGGAAGCGTTCACCCTGATTACCGGGGTGGACCTGGAGGCGGCGCAATTGACGCAGCTCTCACCGCCGGCCGCGCCAGAGCCTGACGTAATGGCGGTAACGGATTATGAGCACCGCCCCTATCCCGCCCCGGAGAAAGCCCTCCGTTACTGGGGCGGGATCCGCCACCGCTTCACTCCGGGCCAGCGTTATCTGATGGGGGTGCCGGTGGCCGACGCGCCTTTGCAGGCCATTTGGCGGGACGGCTTGCAGCCTCAGCGCCGTGCCGCGGCTATCGAGTGGGCGTTGAGCTCCCCGCAAGCGCCTTACCCCAACCTGAATGCGCCAGTCGGAACGGGAGGTGGGCTGTGACGGCGGTTATCTGTGATCAGAGCTTTGTCACGCCTCTGGGGGCCCATCCGGCCATGTTGGCTTCGGCCATCGCTGCGGGCATGAGTGGGTTTCAACACAGTGACCTGTTTGGTGAACAAACCCCTGTGACGTTTGCGCCGGTGCCCCAGGCCGTGCTGGACGTGCCACTCAAGGCGCCTTTTCCCGGCATGAGCCCGCCGCATATTCGCTTGCTGAAAATCGCCGCCTTTGCACTGGCGGACCTGACGCCCCGGCTGCCGGATACCTCGGTACCGTTGCTTTTGGCGGGGCCGGAGCAATACTATCCGCAAAACCGGGTTAGCCCCCCGTTTATCCAGCACCTGATCAACGCCACGGGCCTTAAACTGGACCGTCGCAACAGCCGCTATTTCGCCGAGGGACGGGCCGGTGGCCTCCGCGCCCTGGGGGCCGCGATGGAATTGCTTGCCCAAGGCGACGTACCCTATGTATTAGTGGGAGGTATCGATACCTTTTGCGACGCCCGTACCTTGAGCGGCCTGAAAAAGCAGTGGCGCCTCTTGGGCGATGCCAGTATCGGCGGAATGGTGCCCGGAGAGGGGGCCGGCTTTCTATTACTGAAGGCGTCCGGCCCTTCCGAAGCCAACGTCGGCCAGTTTGTCCTGGCTCCGCCCCAGTTTGGGTTTGAGCAAGGTCATCTGTTCTCCAGCCAGCCCTATACCGCCGAAACCCTGGCCAATGTGCTGCGCCAGGCGGTGAAAACCCTGGCCACACCCGCCGCGAGCCTTTACAGCTCGGAGAACGGTGAGCACCACTATCAGCGGGAGCTGACACTTGCCCGGTTGCGCCATAAGGGGGCCTTTACGCCCGACCACAAACTGGTCCGCCTCGCGGAGCATGTGGGCGACCTGGGCGCGGCCTTCGCGCCCGTCGCTCTGGCGTTGGCCGCCTCGGAGCCGGAGCCGTCCGGCCCCACAGTGGTGTGTGCTTCCTCGGACTCCGGCCCTCGGGCCGTGGTGTGGGGCTACCCCGGCCATCAATACCCTTCTAGCGACCAGCCTTCTAGCGACGAGAAAGGAACTTAATATGTCTCACAGTGTATTTGCCAACAACATGGGCTTTAGCCACAAAAACAGTGGCGACAAATCCCTCTCCGGCGCCCCGGATATGTGCAAAACGCCCATCGGGTCCAGCACGCCTCCCATTCCCTATATGGTGACCAGCCAGGCGGCCACGCTTAAAAAGGGCAGCAGTAGCGTTCTTATCAGCGGTCAGCCCACGGCGTTGGCCGGTTCCAACCACAGCCAGTGCTCCGGAGATCAACCCGGCACGGCCAAGGGGTTGATATCCGGCTCCACGGGGGACAAAACCGAATTCACCAGCTACTCGTTCGACGTAAAGGTGGAAGGGGAGGGCGTGGTGCGCCACCTGGACGCCACCACCATGAACAAAGCCAACACCATTGGCGTTAACATGGGCATGGCCACCGCCCCCACCAAAATCGATGTGGAAGACAAAGAGCTGGAGGAGGTCTATGCCCTGCGCTTCGAGGCCCTCGACACCCTGGGGCAGCCGGTGAAAGGCATTCCCTATGCCCTGACCCCCAAGGGCGCCAAGCCCGAAAGTTCTCAGGCGGAGACAAAGACCAATGCCTTTGGCCGCTCGGATCTGGCCTCCACCAAGCCGGATGAGCAAATCGACTTCCACATTATTTGGAAAAACGTCAAAGTAAAAAATGAAGGATGACTTGAGGACGGCACTATGCCAAACGATCAGCCGGTAACCGGCACCAATGATACGCCCAACCAGTACTGTCCCATCGATGTGGACTGCGACCTCTTATGGTCTCAGGCTCAGGAATTCTCCTACTTGCGGTTGTCGGATGAGCAGGATAACGGCGACTACGAGCTAATCGGCCTATACGCCGCCCGCGCCCGACGCATCGCCGCCACCTACGCCCGGTTCTATCTGGAAACCGAGGACGGAGGTGATCACGACAAGCGGGGCCGCTACTACTGGATGGCGCTGGGCGCTTTCGCCAGCAAAACCGTTGCATGCCTGCTCGATAAGTGGCAATTGCAAGGCTCCTATTTTTTCGGCTGGCTAACGCGGGATAAAGTTGACAGCCGAAAAATCGCCAATGGCCTGGCCAAGGGCAATCTCTGGCTTTTTAGCGACATCGCACCGGCGCATTGGTTTTATAACAACCATCCAGAGCATTTTTTTGATGGCATGGCTTGCCTGCAACAACGTCATGCGAACAGCCTGCACGAGCCAGTGAAAGAGATACTCAACAGTCTACCCTGGTCTTCTGAATCGCTGGGTGTCATTGACCACTTTGTGCCGTCGGGGGACCTGGTTAAGGGCTTCAGGTATGTGCGAAGTTACGAACAGCAGGGTGGTCGTGAGAACCAGGAAAGGGCCCAAATGAAGCACCTAATGGCGATCGCGGATCATGAGCAAGGCGCCATTTTGCAGCCGTTGATCTACGATGACCCGGCGTTTAGTAGCTGGACGGCCTTCCAGCGCCGTTCCTGGGTGAGGTGGGCTTCGCCCACCTATGAGCTGGTGTTCTCTCATGAGTGCTCTGCTAAGGATGAGGAACTAAAATCGGTGGCTCCCGATGACATGGTGGTTGAAGATTTTGAAAGTCGCATGAAGTGGATTGAAAAAGCTGCAAAAAAATTTGATGGCCTTATGAAAAAGAAATCATCCTATATGCGTTCCGAGATAGCCACTATCGCTCGATGGGTTGATAGTCCCGACGCCAAACATGTGTATTAATTATGCGTTTTATATTGCTTTCGTTTTATGTTCTATTGCTAGGCTGCTCTAGCTCAGAGGAAGGGGATACTATGGCTTCAAAAATATCGGTCAGTATTGGAATGACGGGCAAGGAATTTGTAGAAAAGAATAATCTAGGAGGGTCAGTTCGAGTTGACCGTCAGCCGGCGGGACTAAATTTCTATGAATACGATTGGCCTCTGGATAATCGAGGGACAATCGCTTTTGTTCACGGGGAGTATGGGTTCGAAGTTGACGATGTTCTCAGTATCATGTGTCCGGAAGATGCCGATAGTAAAGAAGGAGGCTTTGAAGATATATCTATTAATTTCGGTTTCGCGGGAGGGGGCGATGTCTCCCACGACGTGGTCAGAAAGGAGTTTTTAGATTTTCTGGAGGAACTGAAATCCCTGGGGTGGACCCGAGTGATTGCTTACTCTGACCCGAGGTTAACGGGGGTGGAGGCGTACAATTTCTATAAAAACGACACCTTCTACAGCTTCCCCCTAGACTACCGGCCAAGCATGGATGAATGGATGGCGCTGGAGGATGCCCAGTGGAGGCTTCGAGCCGATGGTGTTTTTATTGACATAGAATTTCATCGGGACAGTAAGAAGATGGATCCCGAGGGTTTGGGAAGCTATCTGTTCGTAATGAAGATTCAAAGTGCGGAACAATTTGCAAAAGGGCAATTTAAACCCGAGGACCGAGACAAGTGGTCTGACCTCTGGGAAGAGGAAATACGAACGCTCAAGCGTCAGCGCTACAACAAAGAAGATCAGATTAAAAACGCCGGCGGCACCATTGATACGGACTACGAAGACCCGGTTGTTCACCCGAAGGACCCCGTAGAGGTTGAGCAGTAGCCGGCGCACTGGTTGTACAGCCCCCTACCCAGAGCACTCCTTCGACGGCATGGCGTGCCTGCAACAACATGACGCGAACAGTTTGCGCGAGCCAGCGGGAGAGATGCTCAACAGCTTGCCCTGGGCCTCGCCAACCTACGAGCTGGGTCTATTGAAATGAAGTGGCTATTTTTTCTCGCTATATTAATTCTTTGGGGCTGCGAAGGTGACAGAAGAGACAAATTCATGAGTCCAGAAGTAGTTGCTATTCAAATAGGCCAGCCTGGAAAGGAATTTTTAAAAAAGAATGATTTAACCGAAGAGTCATCCGTTCAAAGGCAACCCGCAGGGTTAAATTTCTATCGGCACCGCTGGCCGAGTCAGGCTCGTGGGAGGGTTGAAGTAGAGCATGGAGACCATGGCTTTACTTTGAAGGATGTGATTAGCCTTCAATGTGTTGAGGATCAAGAAAAACCGGAGGAGGGCATTTACTCCTGCTCTGTCAATCTTGGCTTTGCGGGTGGAGGTGAGGTACCACATGAGGCGGTGAGGGACGATTTTTATCGTTTTATTGACACGCTTGTTGCTCTTGGTTGGCGACCCTGGAACCAGCATGACTTGCCAAGACTTAAAGGTAAGGAGGCGTTCTCCTATCTGTTGGAAGGGGGCACCTACATTGCGCCCCTGGACTAAAAGCCGACCCTTGAGGAGTGGATGGCGTTAAAATTCCCTAGCTGGGAGCTATACGCCAACGGCCTACATTTGGGTATTCGGTTTCGCCGAGATCGAAAGCGTATGAATCCTGATGCGCCTGGTTCCTATCTTTTTACCGCAAGCATTGAAACGGCTGAGCAGCGGCTGAAATCCTATATTGCACCTGAAGACCGAGATAACTGGCGCGAACTTCTGGATGATCGCCTTGAAGCCCTTTCCAAGAGCCGTGCGGGAAAAGAGGCTCTACTGGAAGAGCGGGGATTTACGATTGTCAAGCTACCAGGATCCAGAGATATAGGCTAAAAGGATTCGCTATCTAAAACAAAGTGTTCGTGGCCTCTATGGTGTGATGGTTGAAGGTTTCGATGGGTTGATAGTCCCGACGCCAAACATGTGTATTAATCATGCGTTTTATATTGCTTTCGTTTTATGTTCTATTGCTAGGCTGCTCTAGCTCAGAGGAGGGGGAGACTATGGCTTCAAAAATATCGGTCAGTATTGGAATGACAGGAAAGGAATTTGTAGAAAATAATAATCTGGAAGGATCCGTTCGAGTGGATCGTCAGCCGGCGGGACTAAATTTCTATGAATACGATTGGCCTCTGGATAATCGAGGAACAATCGCTTTTGTTCACGGGGAGTATGGGTTCGAAGTTGACGATGTTCTCAGTATCATGTGTCCGGAAGATGCCGATAGTGAAGAAGGAGGCTTTGAAGATATATCTATTAACTTTGGGTTCGCTGGAGGTGGCGACGTTTCTCATGACCTCGTAAGAAGGGAGTTTTTGGATTTTATCGACCACTTGAAGTCATTGGGATGGACGCGCGTAGTCGATTATTCGGACCCAAGGTTAACCGGTGTGGAGGCATACAACTTTCATAAAAATGATCGACTGTACAGTTTTCCTTTGGACTATAGGTTGAATCTAGATGAATGGATGGAGCTAGATGAAAGCACACGTTGGACGGTTTGGGCCAAGGATGTATTTATTGAACTTCGGTTCCATCGAGATGGGGAAAAAATGGATCCAGAAGGGAGGGGTAATTATCTTTTCGTAATGAAAATATCAAGTGCGGAGGATTTTGCTAAGAGTTATGTTAAGCCCGAGGACCGAGACAAGTGGTCTGACCTCTGGGAAGAGGAAATACGAACGCTCAAGCGTCAGCGATACAATAAAGAAGAGCAGATTAAAAACGCTGGCGGCACCATTGATACGGACTACGAAGACCCGATCGTTCACCCGAAGGACCCCGTAGAGGTTGAGCCTTAGCCGGCGCACCGGTTTTACAATCGCCACCCGGAGCCCTACGTCATTCCAGCGTTCGGCTCCGAGGCACACGTCACTTTGGGTGTGAACTTTGGCCCTCCTCCCGGTTCGCGGGTATTGCCTGACCCCTCGGTATCCGTTATTTTGCGCCCTACGTTGATCGCCGCGAGTAATACCATGCAAAACGCTTCCATCTCTCTCAACCCCCGCATTCGTCGAGCCGCCCATCGCATGGCGCGCGGCGCTGTGGTGGCCTACCCCACCGAAGCGGTGTGGGGCCTGGGGTGTGACCCAAACAACCCCGAAGCGGTGGGCCGGATTCTGGCGCTCAAGCAGCGGCCCTGGCAGAAGGGGATGATTCTGTTGGCCGCCGAGATGTCCTACTTTGCGCCGCTGGTGGACCGGCTGGATTCGGGGTTGCGCCAGCGCCTGCAAGAGAGCTGGCCCGGGCCGGTGACTTGGCTGGTGCCGGCGGCGGACCTGGTGCCGGAATGGGTTCGTGGGCAGTTTGAAACGGTGGCGCTTCGGGTAACGGACCACCCGCTCGCGGCGGGTTTGAGCCGAGCCTTTGGGGGCCCGATTATCTCTACCTCCGCCAACCCGGCGGGCAAGCCCGAGGCCCGCACCGCGCTGGAGGTCCGTCGCTACTTCCGTGACCAGTTGGACGACATTACCCCGGGGCGCGTCGGAGGGCGTGCCCAACCCTCCCAAATTCGGGACCTTGTCTCGGGCAAGATATTGCGCTAACGCTTTCTGCCCGAGTCCTTAGTACCCTCTGCGTGCTCGTCTGCCGTCGCTACCGTGGCCGGAAGTGGCGTGCTAGACTCCGCCGCGGCGCGGGAAGGGGCAGCGCCGTCTACGCGTTGAATGGCCCCACGAAAACGGAGAAAACGAATGAAAAAGACCGTATTGGCAACGGCATTGGTGTGCGCCGCTGGGGCTGCCCAGGCCGCTGAGCAGCCGGAATGGAACCAACTGGGCGTTGCCTACCAATCGGCAGAGCTGGGCAACGAAAGCCTGAACGGCTTTGCGTTGACCGGCTCCGCGCTGATTTCCGAGCAGGCCTTTGTGGTGGGTAGTTTCGCCCGCGCCTCGGATGAGGTGCTCCTGTTCGGAGAGTCTATCGACCTTGATTTAGACACCACCTCCTTGGGTTTGGGATTTCGCCACCCGCTATCTGTGAACACGGACTTCTTTGCCGTGGTGTCTTACGAAAAAATAAAAGCGACCGCCTACTATAGAGGGCAGTCCGGCAGTGCGAGCGACAATGGCTTCGGGCTGACCGGCGGCTTTCGGAGCATGCTTAGCGAAGCCTTCGAGGTTAATGGCTCCTTGGGCTACGTTAGCATTGATGACGAGTCCGAAACGACTGTCAGCATTGGAGCGGATTACTACCTGACCCCTACCATTGCCGTTGGTGTGGCTTATTCGACATTTGATGACTTGGATACCACCAGTCTCGGAGTCACCTTCGTCTTCTAGCCCGGTTCGGGTGGGGGCTGTTCCTAGCCCTTCGCCCGACCCCTCGGAGGCGTGCCAAGTCGCCTTTGTGATCTTAGCTGCCAACCCGGTGCCGCCTTCACCCCCGCCCCTGGCGCGAGCCTCATCCAAAAACTGCGAGCACCGTCACATCCCATAGTCCGCCGGACTATTACTCGTTGACTCTGCCGTCCTCCTGCGTTGTATTACCGCGGCTACAACGGCTCTATACATCCGAGAGTACGATGTTCGTTCGATGAAGGAGAAAATCCTATGTTTTCTAAAAAAATAACTACCTGGGGTACCGGCGCGTTGCTGGGCCTGGGTTTGGCAATGGGGTCGGTGGGCGTCCAGGCGCAAACCGGCAACTGTGAATACCTCGTCACCAATGATTGGAACTCCGGCCTGACCGGTGCCATTCGTATCAGCAACACCGGCGACAGCGCCATCGACGGCTGGAGCGTCAGCTGGGAGTACGATAACAACCAGGTGACCAACGCCTGGAACACTCAGTTGAGCGGCAGCAACCCCTACACCGCCAGTGACATGGGGTGGAATGGCACCATCCAGCCCGGCCAGTCCGTCGAGTTTGGCTTTCAAGTGAACAAAAACGGCGGCGAAGCGGAAGCGCCGGAAGTTACCGGCGATGTATGTGCCGGTGGCACTTCCAGCTCGGCGCCGGCATCCTCCAGCTCTTCCGTGGCCACCAGCAGCGAAGCCTCCTCGGCGGTCTCCTCCAGCTTGGCCTCCAGCAGTGTCCCGAGCGGTGGCGAGCAGTGCGATTGGTACGGCACGCTCTACCCCTTGTGCCAAACCACTGAAAGTGGCTGGGGCTGGGAAAGTAACGAGAGTTGCGTCGCGCGCAGCACCTGTGAGTCACAACCCGCGCCCTATGGCGTCGTGAATGGTGGCTCGAGCGCTTCCTCTTCCGTAAGCAGCTCGGTTTCCTCCAGCCAGTCCAGCGTACAGTCCTCGGCCAGCAGCGAATCTAGCGCACAGTCTTCCGCTAGCAGCAGTAGCGCGCCCAGTGACGATTTGACCTTCGAGAGCCTGCGCAACCTGGCAGAGTTCCCGGTGGGGGTTGCCGTTCCCGCAGGCAACGAAACCAACAGTATCCTCGATGATGACCCTACCGGTGAAGGTCAGCGTGAAATAATCACGCAGCATTTCGGCCAAATTACCGCCGGCAACATCATGAAGATGAGCTACCTGCACAACCAGCGCGGCAACTTTACCTTCGGTAATGCCGACGCTCTGGTGGATTGGGCCTTGAGCAACAACATCGGCGTTCACGGCCATGCCCTGGTATGGCATTCGGAGTATCAGGTACCTGACTGGATGAACAACTTCCAGGGTACCGAAGAGGAGTGGGTCGAAGCGTTGCGCGAGCACGTTATCGGTGTGGCTTCGCACTTCGCCGGCCGGGTGGACAGCTGGGATGTTGTCAACGAAGCCTTCGTGGATGAGGGCTACCGCACCGACTCCATCTTCTACGAGAACATGGGCGAGCGTTACATCGAAGAGGCCTTCATCGCCGCCAACGAAGCGGACCCGGATGCAGACCTCTACTACAACGACTTCAGCATGGAAAACGGTCAGCCCAAGTTCGATAACGCCATGGCCATGGCGCGGGATTTCGTCGAGCGCGATATCCCCATCGACGGCATCGGCTTTCAGTTCCACGTATTCGTTGATTGGCCCAGCACCTCCGCCATGCGGGAGGTTTTCTCCGAAGTGGTTGACCTCGGCCTGAAGGTAAAAATTACCGAGCTGGATATTCCGGTCAACAACCCTTACAGCGACAACTACAGCTACCCGGATAACTACATCTCCGAGTACACCGACGAGGCGGCTCAGGCCCAGAAGGAGCGCTATTGCTCCATCGTCGAAGCGTACCTGGATGAAGTGCCCCCCGAGCTGCGTGGTGGTGTTACCGTGTGGGGCGTGTTTGATAGCGACAGCTGGTTGATTGAGCAGACTTTCGACAACAACCACGACGAATGGCCCCTGCTGTTCAATGACAACTTCGAACCCAAACCGCCCGCTCAGGGTGTGGGTGACGCGCTGATGGGCTTGCCCTGCCAGTAAGCGTTTCCTCGAGTGGTCTTTTCTTTGACGGCGCCCCTCGGGGCGCCGTTTTTGTTTCTCATCCAACTGCATACGTATTCAGCCCCACCCTCGCGGGCTTTCTGCTAGCGTAAGCCCCAGCTTCCTCTGGGTGCCGGTAAGGTGTTAGGGCGTGAGGAAGGCAAACGGTTTTACCCCATCAATTGAAAACCGTTGATGTGCTAATGTTCATAAAATAACTGAAGCCGCCTGTCGGTACGGGTCGCGCCGGCTCGAAGAATAAGTGGAGAGGTCAATGGTAGATAGAATAAATGAGGTTGATTGGCTCGGAGCGGAGCGCAGTTCAAGCATGGCGCCGGGCGCCGTTCACGCAGCCGCCGCCGGACCAATCCGCCGACTCGCCGTACTGGTATTGTCGCTATTGGTGCTGAGCGGTTGCGGTGAAGAACCCTCCGTCGTGGCGCCCGCCAGCAAAGAGGTATTGACCGGCGAGATGAAGGCCTTCCGCTCGGTACTGGATGGCAAACCTCGCATCCTAACGCTGCACCTGGGCAACGATGTACGCCTGGCCTACGATACCGAAAGCGCCAACCTCTACCGCCTGTGGCGCGGCGAGGTGGATTTGAAAGGAGCCGTATTCGACACCCGCCACGGCCCCCAACCCACCAGTGAAGGCGCCCTCTACGCCACCCAGCCCGAGGCTCAATGGCAGCTGGAGGGCGCCGAGTGGCGTTACGCCGGGCACCGTTTTGAAGGGCGACAGCCCGTGCTTTTGTACGAAGGTCGGGGCAATGACTGGACCGCTTATGTCTCGGAAACCCCTCGCATCGAACGCCAGGGCGATACCGTAACGCTGCGCCGGGAGTTCCTCGTGCACGGCTTGCCCGACGACGTAGACCTGGTGCTCTCGGGGCAAGTGTGGCCGGAAGAGAAAACCCTGAAGGGCGCTGCTCAGTGGTCCGGCGAAAAAGGCCTGCGCCTGAGTAACGGCGCCTCGACCTTGACGCTTACCTACACCGACCCCGAGCCCATCGAAGCGGAAGAGGTCATCGACCCGGACCAGCACGCCGGTGAAGCCCTCGTGGCGAACAGTGACTGCGCCGCCTGCCACAACCCCCAGGCCCAGACCGTGGGGCCGGCCTATATCGACATTGCTCAACGCTATGACAATCGGCTCGAAGTCGTCATTGAGCTGGCGCAAAAGATCATCGAGGGCGGCGCCGGTAACTGGGGCCAAACGCCCATGACCCCCCACCCGGATTTGAGCGAGGAAGACGCCGAACAAATGGTCGGTTACATCTTCTCCCTGGGGGGAAAGGACCCCGAAGAGACCCGTTGGCTTCTGGACCAGCCCGCCGACGCCTATGAAGTGGTGGAAGACCCCTCCTCCGCCGCCAAAAACGGCGCGATGCTGTACCTGCACCCCTACAGCGGGGACCAACCGAGTATCGACACCCTGCGCACCTCCGACCCGGTGGACGCCGCCCGAGTGGCCCGCATTCACCTGCCCAACAAAGCCGCCTTTGCGCCCCTGACCACCCGTTTTGCCATGCACGTGAAAGCGCACTTGCGGGTCGAGCTGCCACTGGAAACCGAACTGCGATTGGTCAGCGATGATGGCGGCTTCCTCTATTTAGACGGTGAACCGCTCATCGATAACTGGGGCTTCCACGGTCCTCAGCCGGCGGAGGCCGACGTCGCATTGTCGCCGGGGTTATACCCCCTGGATCTATTTTATTTCCAGAGCAGCAAGGGGGCCGCGCTCTCGCTTCAATGGCGCAACCCGCAGACCGGAGAATTCGAGATTATTCCCGACTCCATGCTTCGCATCGAGCCGGCGGACCGGCTGGCGGTTAGGTCCCTGGTGACCGACCCGGAGCGGGTGAAAGCCATTCCCGGAGACCAGTACAAGGTCCCCGGGATGCATCCGGCTTTTGATGTGCACCAGGCCCGCCCCGAAGCGTTCGAACCCATGGTCGGGGGCATCGACTTTTTGCCCGACGGGCGCATGGTGATCTCCACCTGGGACCCGGAAGGCTCGGTTTATATCGTGAGCGACTACACCGAGGAGCCAGACCAAATTGAGGTCAAGCGCATTGCCCGTGGGTTGGCCGAGCCTCTCGGCGTCAAAGTGGTTGATGGGGAAATTTACGTGCTCCAGAAACAGGAGCTGACTCACCTGGAAGACCTAAACGGCGACGAGGTGACCGACGTTTACCGCACCGTATCCGCCGATTGGGCGGTGACCGACAACTTCCACGAATTCTCCTTCGGCCTGGAATACGAAGACGGGCACTTCTACGGGGCTTTGGCCACGGCGATTCTCGCCGGCGGCGCCAGCGCCCAACCTCAGGCCCCGGACCGGGGCAAGGCCCTCAAGATCCGCGCCTCCGACGGACAGGTAACCTATGTCGCTCACGGCCTGCGCACGCCCAACGGCATTGGTTACGGCATTGATGAGCAACTGTTTATCGCCGATAACCAGGGCGACTGGCTGCCGGCCAGCAAAATCGTCGAGCTCACACCGGGCGCCTGGTACGGCTCCCGCTCGGTGGACTACGAAGGCACTGCCGACCTGACCGAAACCCAACCGGTGGTCTGGTTGCCCCAGGACGAAATCGGCAACTCCCCCAGCGAACCGGCACCGCTCAACGTCGGCCCCTACCAAAACCAAATGATTCACGGCGACGTCACCCATGGCGGCATCAAACGGGTTTACGCCGAACGGGTAAACGGCCGTTTGCAGGGTGCCGTCTTCCGTTTTATGCAGGGGCTCGAGGCGGGCGTTAACCGCCTGGACTGGACGCCGGACGGCTCCCTGATCGTGGGCGGCGTCGGTAACCCGGGCAACTGGGCCGACGGCAGAAAACAGTGGTACGGATTGCAGCGCTTAAAGTACAACGGCGAAACCGCCTTTGAAATGCTCAGCATCAGCGCCCGCTCTGACGGCTTCGTCATTGAGTTCACCCAACCCATAAAAGCCGGCCAACACCTTCGCCCGGACGACTTCCAAATCCAGCAGTGGTACTACGAGCCCACCGAAGACTACGGCGGCCCGAAAAAGAAGCTGGAAACGCTCCCCATCGAAGGCTTCGCCCTATCCGAAGACCGCACCCAAGCGCGCTTCAAACTCGACGGCCTCAAACCCGAGCATGTGGTCTACTTCCGCATCAAACGCCCCTTCGTCAGCGACACGGGCAACAGCCTCTGGAGCACCGAAGCCTGGTACACCCTGAACGCCATACCCGACAACAAACCAGTCACCTTGGAAGGGCGCACCCCCGAACACAATACGCTGACTGACACCGAAAAAGTCGAGGGCTGGCGACTGCTGTTCGACGGTGAAAGCCTCAATGGCCTGCGCAACTACAACGCCCAGACCCTGGGTAAACGCTGGACCGTCGACAACGGCACCTTGCACTTCCAGGGCCGTGGCACCGAGGAAAATACCGGCTGGCAATCCGAACACGGCGGCGACCTGGTCCTCACCCCAAAACCCGTCAAAGACTTCGAGCTATACCTGGAATGGAAACTCTCCCAAAACGGCAACAGCGGCATCCTCTACAGCGTCGACGAAGGCCATGAGCACGCCTACATGAGCGGCCCGGAATACCAACTGCTCGACAACATCGGCCACCCGGACAGTGAAATCTACACCCACCGGGCGGGCGACCTCTACGACCTTATCGCCGGCCAACCGGTCACCGTCAACCCACCCGGCGAATGGAACCGCACCCGCCTGGTCGTGAACGACGGTCACATCGAACACTGGCTAAACGGCTACCGGTTGGTGAACATACAAATGGGCTCGGACGTCTGGAACGCCTTAATCGCCAACAGCAAATTCGCCGAATGGGACGCCTTCGCCGCAACGCCGCAAGGGCACATCGTGTTGCAGGATCATGGCGATGCGGTGTGGTTTCGGAATATTAAAATGCGGGAGTTGAATTAACGTTTTGGGAGTGGCGGATGCGGCTTGCGCCTTATCCGCCCTACGTCTGCTGTTGGCACTGAGGGCGGGAGTGGGGTGTACCGTTCCAAGACCGTGGAGCGAGGGACTCGCGATTCGAGCCCCCATGGATGGGTTTACGGCGTGTCTTGGAACGGTACACCCCACTCCCAACCGTTCGCGATGCCCTACAGTTCGATCCGCTTTCCATTTTCAGAAGCGGACTTAAAAATCGACTGCACAATATGAATATCCCGTAGACCTTCCTCGCCCGGCACCATCACCGGCTTATCCTGCAAAATCGCCAAGGCATCATCATCCATCTGCTGCGCCTGCTGATCCGCAATCGGCTTATCCAACTTTCGGCCATCACTCGTCTCACCCTGCACACCCGTATAACTCGACATAGGCCGCAAGTAATACCAACCATCCTCACAGGTTACATCCAACTTATTCCCCGGCTTCACAAAACTCGTCATGCAATCCGCCATGGCACCGTTAGGAAACTCCAACTGAAAGTGCGTCGTCGAATCCACCTCCGTAAACACCTCTGGATGCGTCACCTCATGCCGACCGCTGACGGCAACCGGCTCAATCCCCATCGCATAACGCGACCCATTAATGGGATAAACCCCCATATCATAAAGCGCGCCGCCGCCCATCGCCTTCTGCATGCGCCAATTATCCTGCGAGCGATTCTCGCCACCCGAATAAGCCGCAATCGACTCCACCTTCTCAATCGGCCCAAACGGCTTCTCCTCGGCAAAACGCATCACCGTCTGCGTATTCGGCTCATGCTGCATCCGGTAACCAATACTCAACTTCACCTTATTCTTATTACAGGCATCAATAATCGCCTGACACTCCGCCTCATCCATCGCCATCGGCTTCTCACACCACACATGCTTCCCGGCATTGGCCGCAATTACCGAAAACTTCTTATGCAAGGACGTCGGCGTCACCACATACACCACATCAATATCCGGGTTATCCGCAATCGTGTGCAGGTTTTCATAGTTATACACATTGGCATCCTTGATGCCGTACTTTTCTTGCCACTGGGGAATCTTCTCCGGGCTGCCGGTGACAATCCCGCGCAGCTCACAGTACTGCGTCATCTGCAATCCGGGCGCCAGCTGCCCGGAGGCATAATTTCCGAGTCCGAGCAGCGCCACGCCAAGCTTGCGCGGCGGCTTGCCGATCACGTGAGGGGCCCAGCCGGAAGAGAGTAGGGCGGTAGAGGCGCCCATGGCTTGGAGAAAACGACGGCGGTTGAAGTGCGGGGTAGGCATGGTTGTGGCCTCCGGGTTTGATGGATGGCGTTAAGTGGTTCTATTTGAGTTGGGTTTGGTAGGTGGCGCTCGCTTCGCGAGCTTACCAACCCTACGAAACTGCACTTGTTGCACTGAGGTTCGCGGTGGGGTACACCCTATCGAGACCGTGGAGCGGTGGACCCGCGATTCGAGCCTACAGGGGCCGCTCCCTGGCATCCATGCCATCGCGGCATTAGTGAGTCCCTTCACGTCACGTATTTACGGCGTGTCTTGAGAGGGTGTGCCCCACCGCGAACCGGGCTCAATGCTGTAACCACTTAAAAACAGTAAATAAGTATGATTCGACCATAACGGAAATTGGATCATAGCTCTATGAATTTCGCCTCATCTACCCAGGGCGGGTACAATACCCACCTTTGCATAACCCCAGCGGCGAAACCCAGAGGAGCCAGCATGTCACAAGACACCCAAGCCGACAAACAGGCCGTCAAAGACTACCTCCTCAGCCTACAAGACCACATCTGCCAACAACTCCAAGAAGAAGACGGCAGCGCCGAATTCATCGAAGATGCCTGGGACAGAGAACAAGGCGGCGGAGGCCGCTCCCGGGTACTCACCGAAGGGGCCGCCATCGAAAAAGGCGGCGTCAACTTCTCCCACGTCTTCGGCGAACAAATGCCCGCCTCCGCCACCGCTCACCGCCCAGAGCTGGCCGGGCGCTCGTTCGAAGCCATGGGCGTATCGCTCGTTATCCACCCCAACAACCCCCACGCCCCCACCAGCCACGCCAACGTGCGCTTCTTCATTGCCGAAAAGCCAGACGCCGACCCCGTCTGGTGGTTCGGCGGCGGCTACGACCTTACCCCCTTCTACGGCAACGAAGAGGACTGCCGCCACTGGCACCGCACCGCCCGGGACGTCTGCGCCCCCTTTGGCGACAACATCTACCCCTTCTTCAAACAATGGTGCGACGACTACTTCTACCTCAAACACCGCCAGGAGCCCCGGGGCGTGGGCGGCCTGTTCTTCGACGACTTCAACGAACTGGGGTTTGAGCGCAGCTTCGCGCTGATGCGCGCGGTGGGCGACAGCTACGTACCCGCCTACCGCCCGATTCTGGCACGGCGCAAAGGCACCGACTACAGTGAACGGGAGCGCAACTTCCAGCTCTACCGGCGCGGTCGTTATGTCGAATTCAATTTGGTGTATGATCGCGGCACGCTCTTCGGATTACAGACCGGTGGGCGCACCGAGTCCATTCTGATGTCCCTGCCGCCGCTGGTGCGCTGGGACTACGACTGGCATCCGGAGCCGGGCAGCCCAGAGGCGGCGCTCACTGAGCACTACCTGCAACCCCGGGACTGGATCGAATAACAATATCTGGATGGTTTTATGACAGATTCTTATGCCGTGTTTGGCAACCCCATTGCTCACAGCAAATCCCCCTATATTCATCGCCAGTTCGCGGAGCAAACCGGCCAGGCGTTGGCCTACACCAAGCAGCAAGTCAACGACGGTGAGTTCGAGCAGGCCGCCGAAGCCTTCTTTGAGAACGGCGGCAAAGGCCTGAACGTCACCGTCCCCTTCAAGGTGGACGCCTACGGCTACGCCGCCCGGCTGACCCCGAGGGCCCGCCGCGCCGGCGCCGTCAACACCCTGGCCAAACAACCCGACGGCACCCTGCTGGGGGACAATACCGACGGCATTGGCATGGTCAATGACATGCACAACCTGGGCTGGGAGATCGCCGGCAGGCGGGTGCTATTGCTCGGGGCCGGCGGGGCGGTGCGGGGCGTGCTGCAGCCGCTGATGGAGCAGCAGCCGGCATCGGTCACCATCGCCAACCGCACCGTGCACAAAGCGGAGCAACTGGCCAAGGGCTTTGCCGACCTGGGTGTCATCGAGCCGGTGGGTTACGAGAATCTGGACCAGAAAGCCCCGTTTGACCTGGTGATTAACGGCACCTCCGCCAGCCTCGCGGGGGAGCTACCGCCGCTGCCCGAGAACCTACTCGCCCAAGGCGCCGCCTGTTACGACATGATGTACGCGGCCGAACCCACCCCCTTTTTGGTCTGGGCCGAGGCCCACGGGGCCAGACACCTGGCCGACGGCTTGGGCATGCTGGTGGGGCAGGCGGCGGAATCCTTTTACCTCTGGCGTCAGGTTCGGCCCGAGGTTATGCCCGTGATTACCTCTATGCGACGAACGCTGAACACCAAAAAAGGCGCGTAATTGCCCCATTCTTTGAGGTAAGATAAATAGCATATATAGCGGGGTTGTTAAGGTGGGCTCGGTCCGCCGGCCAGCCCCGCCGGTGATTACGAACACTCCTACCATCGCGAGCAATGCAATGAGCAGACTAGAGGGTGGTCGCAACCTGACCCATCAGGTTACCTACCAGTTGGGAGCGGCGATCGTGCGTGGGGAATACGGCATTAACGACCCCTTGCCCACTGAAGCCGAACTGTGCGAAGCGTTCGACATCAGCCGCAGCGTTATTCGCGAGGCGGTAAAAATGCTGACCGCCAAGGGGCTGATTTCCTCCCGCCCGCGTCAGGGCATTCGGGTTCAGCCCAACAATCGCTGGAACATGTTCGATGAAGACGTGCTGGAGTGGACCCTGAGCAGCCGGCCCTCCCTGGCGCTGCTGCGCGAGTTCACCGAGCTGCGCATGGGGATTGAGCCCGAAGCCGCGATTCTCGCCGCTCGCAAGCAAAACCGGGAGTGTATCGCCGGCATTGAAAAGGCCCTGTTACGCATGGAAGCGGCGGAACAGGGCAATGATGACCCGCTGGAGGCGGACATCGCCTTCCATACCTCGGTCTTGCTCGCCAGCGAAAACCGCTTCTTTATTCAATTGCGCAGCTTTATTCAGACCGCACTGCGGGTGAGTATCGCCTCCACCAACCAGCTCAAGGGCGTGGAAGTGGCCAGTGAGGCCGACCACCGCGCCGTGTACGAAGCCATCGCCGCGGGGGATGGCGAGGGTGCGCGAAAGGCGGTGGGGGCGTTACTTGAAGAGGCGCTCACACTGATCGACGCCTCCCTGGAGGCCCGGCAGGCGGCGATGGCCTGAATTCGGCTTGATTCGAGTTTTCTCTATGTCTACTCCAGGAAGCTTCGGCGCCCCATCGGCGATGATGAGCCGGCGGGGCCGGGGCTTGTACACTGGCGGGATGACCGTTTCAGGTGCCACACTGGGGGATCAGATCGGCCAGGGTGAGTGCTACAATAACGCAATCATTCGCCCTGAACTTTCGCAAGGCGCCATCGGCGACCAGGTGGACCGGAAATCGCATTGATATGAACGCAGACTACACCCATTATGCCAGCCTCGCTCACCGCTCGGTGCTTATCACCGGCGGGGCGACCGGCATCGGCGCCTGCTTGGTGGAGGCCTTCGCCTCCCAGGGCAGCACCGTGGCATTTGTGGATATCAATGAAGAGGCCGGCCACGAGTTGGTCGAGCGGGTGCAGGCCCGGTATGACTGTAAGGCGGTGTTTAGGCCCTGTGATGTGACCCGAATCGATGAATTGCGCGCGGCCATCCGCTCCCTGGCGGAGACCTGCGGCGATTTCACGGCGTTGATCAACAACGTCGCCAACGACCAGCGCTACGACCCCCGCTATCTGTCCGAGCAAGCCTGGTACAACAGCTTGGCGGTCAACCTGCATCCGGCGTTTTTTGCCGCCCAGACGGTTCAGCCACTAATGGCCCGCCAGGGGGGTGGTGTGATCATCAACTTTAGTTCGATCAATGCGCTGTTCGGCCCGAGCAAGCTGCCCAGCTACAACACGGCGAAGGCGGCATTGCTGGGCCTGACGAAGTCACTGGCGCGGGATTACGGCACGGATAAGATCCGGGTGAATGCGATTGTGCCCGGGTGGGTGATTACTGAGCGGCAGTTGAACAAGTGGCTCACGCCGGAGGCGGAGGCATGGTGGATGGATCAGGTTTGCCTCAAAGAGCGCATTCTCCCCGAAGATGTGGCCAAGTTGACGCTTTTCCTCGCCTCCGATGACGCTCGCATGATCACCGGGCAGAAATTTGTGATTGATGGCGGACGGCTTTAATCAGATTTCGTGGTTGTATTCACGTCCGGCCATTGAGTAGGGAGCTGCTCGACCGCCACTGTTGCTATTGGCACTGAGGGCCGATGTGAGGTGCACTGTTCCCGGACCGTGGAGCGCGGGACACGCGATTCGAGCCTACAGGGAGGTATTTACCGGCGTGTCCGGGAACAGTGCACCTCACAGCGGACCGGACAGTAAGCCCCAACAAACCCCGACGTCCCACTTTTCCCACCTCAAAACCCACTATCGGCACTCGCAGTGCCACCCAATTCTACGCATAATAGGCCCGCCAAAAACCCCGGCGGGAACCGTGCACTATCGGCAATAGACACTCGGACACCACTTAACAAACAACACAGACCGAGGGGCGAAGAAAGGGCGCCCAAGCATACCCGCCGGACAATAACCACATAACATGGAGCGCAACATGAGCTTGTCACCACTTGATATCACCACCTTCGCCATCTACTGCGTGCTGCTCGTCGGCATCGCCTGGTGGGTCTCCCGGGAAAAAGCCGGGCATGAAAAAAACTCTACCGACTACTTCCTCGCGGGCAAATCCCTCCCCTGGTGGGCCATCGGCGCCTCGCTCATTGCCGCCAACATCTCCGCCGAGCAAATTATCGGCATGTCCGGCTCCGGCTTCGCCATCGGCCTGGGCATCGCCTCCTACGAATGGATGGCCGCCGTCACCCTGCTCATTATCGGCAAATACTTCCTGCCGATTTTCCTGGAAAAAGGCATCAGCACCATGCCCCAGTTTTTGGAGCAGCGCTATGACAGCCGCGTGCGCACCGTCATGGCCATCTTCTGGCTGGCGCTGTATACCTTCGTCAACCTGACCTCCATCCTTTGGCTGGGCGCGTTGGCGATCAACGCCATCACCGGGCTGGATTTGGTCTACGGGCTGGCCTTCCTGGCGGTGTTTTCCATCGGCTACTCCATCTACGGTGGCCTGAAAGCCGTGGCGCTGACCGATATTATTCAAGTGGTGCTGCTGATCATCGGTGGCTTGATGGTGTCCTATTTGGCGCTGGACCAGATTGCCGAAAACGCCGGCGGCGCCGGTGCCTTCCAGGGCTTCTCCATTATGCTGGCGGAGATTCCCGGTAAGTTCGATATGATTCTGGACCCGAGCAGCCCGCACTATGTCAGCCTGCCGGGTATTTCCGTGCTGGTGGGCGGCCTCTGGATTATGAACCTGTCCTATTGGGGCTTTAACCAGTACATCACCCAGCGCACCCTGGCCGCCAAGAACCTGGCCGAAGCGCAGAAGGGTATTGCCTTCGCCGCCTACCTGAAAATCCTTATGCCCTTGATTGTGGTGCTGCCCGGCATGGCCGCCGCCATGCTCAAGCCGGACCTGGCCCAGCCGGACCAGGCTTACCCGGAAATGATGAAATTGGTTCCCCAGGGGCTGCTCGGCATTACCTTCGCGGCGTTGGTGGCGGCCATCGCATCCTCCCTGGGTTCCATGGTGAACAGTATTTCTACCATTTTTACCATGGACATCTACAGCAAGATGATCAACCAGAATGCCTCGGAGCATAAGAAAGTTGTTATCGGCCGCTCCGTCGCCTGCCTGGCCATGTTGATTGCGGTGATTATTGCCCGCCCGCTGTTGGGTAACTTCCCTCAGGCATTCCAGTTTATTCAGGAGTTTACCGGCTTCTTTACGCCGGGCATTGTGACCATCTTCCTGCTCGGTTTCTTCTGGAAGCGCGCCACCGCCACCTCCGCCCTGGTGGCGGCCATTGCCTCGGTGGTACTGTCGGCCCTGTTTTGGAAATTCTGGCCCGGCTTGCCGTTTATTGACCGCGTGGGTATCGTCTTTATCGCCTGTGTGGTGCTGGCGGTGGGGATTACCCTGCTCAGCGGCGCCAAGGAGCAGAGCAATGCCATTCACCTGGATAACATCGACTTCGGCACCCGTACCAGCTTTAACATTTTGAGCCTCGGGGTGGTGTTGATTCTGATCGTCCTGTACAGCGTTTGGTGGTAATCCCATGCGACAGCCCGAGTGGATAACCAGCCTACCGGTAGCCAATGAATTGGGCGAGGGGGTGCTTTGGCATCCCCGGCAGCAGGCCCTGTGGTGGACCGACATCCACGGCCGCCGGCTGTACCGCTATCACCCCGAAAGCCATGGCCTGACTCAGTGGCCCACGCCCGAGCGGTTGGCCACCTTTGGGTTTGTGGAGAACTCGCACCCGCAAACCCTGATGGCCGCCTTCGACAAAGGCTTCGCCCTCTACACGCCGGAAACCGGCGCCTGTCACTGGTTGGCGCAGCCGGAAATTGACCGGCCCGGCAACCGCTTCAACGACGGCAAGGTCGACCGCCAGGGCCGCTTCTGGGCCGGCACCATGGTGGAAGAGGGCGACCCCTTGGCGGATGATGAGGGGGGTGCCCTGTATTGCTGGAAGGGGGATACCCCCCTTGAGCCCCAACTCAAAGGCCTAGGTATTTGCAACGGCCTGTGTTGGAGCCCGGACAGCCGAACGGCTTACCTGTCCGACTCCGGTCGCGGGGTTTATTACGCCTACGATTTCGAGCCCCATAGTGGCAGTTTCAGCAACCGAAGGGTATTCGCCCTGGCGGAGGAAGGGACCGGCCACGACGGCAGCTGTGTGGACGCCGAGGGCAATGTCTGGAACGCCCGCTTCGGGGGCGGGAAGGTGGTCTGCTACTCGCCCGAGGGCGAAGTGCTTCTGGAGCTGAAGGTACCGGTCAGCCAGCCCACTTGCGTGGCCTTTGGCGGGCCGGATTTGTCCTGGCTGTTGGTGACCACGGGGACGGAGAACCTGCCGGAGAAGCAACGGGCGAAAGAACCGGAAGCGGGGAATCTGTTGATTTACCAAACCGATGTAAAGGGCTTGCCCGTGGATTTTTATAAGGGATAGCAAAGGCGTCAGGTTTATGCTCTGAAAGGGGAGCTGTGGTAAGCTCAAGGATCAATAACGCGACCGCTTCTACAGGGAGGAAAACCCGTGGCGAAAATGGACTGTCAGTTCTTTCCCGGCACACCCGCTACCTGGCAGTGTGCCCAGTGCCAAACCTTTTACGGCGAACACTGCATCCCGGCGGGCCACAGTGGCCATTGGGGCCGACGGGGCCCGGCCTGCATTCGCTGCAATAACCCCCTGAGCTATCTGGGCAACGCGGTGGATGCCAAGCCGTTCTGGCAGCAGCTGCCGCACTTTCTGGCCTACCCCCTTCACACCCATGCACTGATCGCCATCGCTGTTGTGGCGGGCCTTAGCCTATTACTGACCGCCGGGTTGCTGGCGATCGCGGTGGCGCTTTTGATAAGCGCCATTCTGGTCAAGTACGGCTTTGCCATTATTGAGCAGCGCGGGCTCGGGAAAACGACACCGCCGACACTGAGTGAGGCGGTCGGTGGGGACGAAGATCACCTGTTTTTACGGCAGATCGCGTTGCTCGTGGCGATGGGGGCGATGGCCGCTTTCGCGACCGGGGTCTCGGCCCCCCTTGGGTTATTGGTCTCCGGGTTTCTCACTCTGGCCATCCCGGCTTCGACCATGCTGCTCGCGGTGGAGAAGTCCGTTTGCCGAGCCATTAATCCGCTGGCGCTGCTGTCACTTATGGTGACTGTGGGTTGGCCTTACTTGCTGCTATGGTTCTGTGCGCAGGTCATTATGACCGGCTCCTACTACGCCACTGCGGTTTTTTCCAATGTGGCCGAGGGCATGGTGTTGCTGCCCATTACCATGGCACTGACCGCCTACTTTACCTTTGTGCTCTACACCATGCTGGGGTATGTACTGTTTGAATATCAACAGGAGCTGGGGTATGAGGTTGAGCCCGAGGATGACACCGACATGGACGCCGAGGCGTTCGCCAAAGCCAAGGCGCTGGGTGAGTCCGCGGTGCTGCTGAGCGATGGAGAGTACGATAACGCCCGCCGTTGCCTGCGAAAGGCATTGGACAGTGTTCGGGATGATGTCGAGCTACACCTGCAATATCATAAGCTGTTAATGCTGTTGGAAGACGACGAATCGCTCTACAACCACGGCAACTACCTGCTGGACCTGATGGCGCAGCGGGCGGAACTGGCCCGGGGTGTGACGGTCTTCCTAGAGACTCAGAAGCGCCTGCCCCAGTTCAAAGTGGAACGGCCGGAGACAGCGGTCAAATTGGCGGAGCTGCTTTGGCAGCAAGGCCAATACCGGGCCATGGTGCGGCTGCTGCATAACTTTCACAAACAACACCCCGGCCACCCGACGGTGCCCAAGGCTTATCTGTTGGTGGCGCGTGCCTTTAGTGAGCCCCTGAACGATGAAGTCAAGGCCATCGCCATTGCCCGATACGTGGTAAAGAAGTACCCCCGCTGTGCGCAACGGGAGGAACTTGACCAACTTATACAGGTTCTGAATCAGACGTCGCCGGCTCAGTAAGCGCTTCCAGCGCACTGTGCCAATGGCGCGCGCGGGCAATGTCCGTGCTCTGTTGGTAATGCCGATGCACCCGGCGAACCATCGCGATCAGCGGCTGGCGTTTTGCCCCCCGGGCCTGGGCCAGCCGCAAGTAGGCCTCGGCGTAGGAGCGTTCACCCAAATTCCAGAAGCGGCGGCTCAACAACAGGCAAAGGTCGCCGGTCAGGGCCGGCGCCTTCGGTGAAAGCGAGCGGTACTCTCCCAATAACTCCTTGATCATCGAAATCCAATGTGGATCCGTGTCGCCGTGCTGACAGAAAGCGCGCAGCGCCGAGAACGCCGCTTGGTGGAAAGGCTTTCGGGATGGCTGGCTTTTGTGCAAATCAAACAGCGTTTCCCAGGGGCGGGGGTCGGTGGGGTGGTGTTTGCACAGATAATCGGCCCGGCGCCGAGCCTGCTCCACATCCAGGTTGGCCACTAGGCGCTGTACCTCCCGCAGGTGTTGGTTCAGCGCATCCTCCTGTTGGGATTCCTCCTCCCGCTGCGCAAACTGTTTGCGGCTGGCCGGCAGCGCCAGCACCATGGCAACACCCGCGAGCAAGCCCCCGATGTGGGCCCAGTAGGCGGTGTTGGACTCGACAAAGAAATAGCCGTAAAACTCCTTCGCCAGCCAGGCCGGAAGCACCCATAGGGCCGGCGCGGTAAATTCGCCGAAGTAAAATAAAACGCTGTAGAAAAACCGAATGCGCCGAAACCCGTAGAGGGCCAGGTACATCCCCATCAAACCGGAAATGGCTCCCGAGGCGCCCACCACCGGGGTGATCGAATTAAGATTTAACAACAGAAACAGCCCATCGGCGGCCAGGCCCGAGGCCAAGTACATGGCCACATAGACGGACGGCCTGAGCGCGGTTTCGAGAATAAAACCAAACAAAAATAAAAATGCCATGTTCCCCAGCAGGTGGCCCCAGCCCCCGTGCAAAAACAGGCTGGTGATAAAATCCAGAGGCTCGGGTTCGGCGGGGATAAGCCCGGCCTGCAACACGCTGATTTTGTTTCGTTCGGTTTCGAACTGGTGACGTTTGCGTTGCCATGCCTCGAGGTTCTCGGGCTCTTGCTCGCGCCAAACCTCTCGCAGGTAGGCATCAAACTCAATGTCCTGGACCACCAGGGGGCCGATACTCAGCGGTTCCGGCGCGGCCTCGCGAATGGCGGTCCAGCGCTCATAGGCTTCGGGATTTTCCCGTTGCAGATAACGGTTGTAGTGGGGGCGTTCAACTGCGCTGAGCGCCAGCTGCCTGTAAGTGTCGATGGCTTGCGCTCGCTTGCCCTCATCCAGGCCCTGGTAGAACACGAACACCAACAGGTTGATCACGATCAAGGCGAGGGTAATGAGCGGGGGCCGGGACCAGTCGGGTTTGTTTTGAATGGGAATGATGAACACGCAAGCTTCCTTTCCTGAGGATTGGGTGGAGATTATCTCCCGGCGGGCGCATCAGCCACAACCGGGAGCCGTGGTTTTCATCGGCTACTTCGGCCGTCGATCGAGCGTTCGGTACCCGAGAGCTTCGGTAATGTGGGCGGTCTCCAGCGCGGCGCAACCCGCAATGTCCGCCAAGGTGCGGGCCACTTTCAATACCCGGTGATAGGCTCGGCTGGATAAGCCCAGGGTTTCAATGGCATCTTCGAGCAGGGTGCGCTGGGCCTGGTTTAAATCGCACACCCGTTCGAGCTCCGGTACGCTCAGTAAATGGTTGGCCTTGCCTTGTCGGTCCAGCTGGCGCTGGCGTGCAGCCACCACCCGTTGGCGTACCGCCTCGCTGGGTTCGCCTTCACGCCTGCCTTGCAGTTCGCCGCGCTTGAGCAGCCGGACGGGTACATGCATATCGATGCGGTCCAACAGTGGCCCGGAAATTTTGTCGCGGTAGCGGCGAATCTGGTCCGGAGTGCAGGTGCAATCGCCCTCCGCCGCCCCATGGTACCCGCAGGGGCAGGGGTTCATGGCGGCGATCAATTGAAAGCGAGCGGGGTAAACCGCGTGCGCCCGGGCGCGCGAAATGCGCACCTCCCCGCTCTCCAGCGGCTCGCGCAATACCTCCAGTACGTGGCGGTGAAATTCCGGCAGTTCGTCCAAAAACAAAACCCCGTTATGGGCCAGCGAAATTTCGCCGGGCTTGGGGTGCGAGCCGCCGCCCACCAGGGCGACTGCGGAGGCGGTATGGTGGGGCGAGCGAAACGGACGGGTGGAGTGGTGGTGCGCGGGTGCCCCCGGTGCCACGGAATACACCGCCGCCACATCCAGCCGCTCGCGATTTTCCAGAGGCGGGAGCAGGCCGGGTAGGCGGCTGGCGAGCATGGTTTTGCCCGTGCCCGGCGGGCCGTACATCAAGAGGTTGTGGCCGCCGCTGGCGGCGACTTCCAGGGCGCGCTTGGCCTGTATTTGCCCTTTGACATCGCTAAGGTCCATAGCGGCGACGGTGGTGTCGGGTTCATCCGGAGCGGGCTGGGCAAGCGGAAGCGTTTCCCGCTGATGCAGATGCGCACATACCGACAGCAGGTTGTTGGCCCGGTAGATCGGCGTGCTCTGACAGAGCGCCGCCTCCTCGGCGTTCTCTGCGCTGACAATCAATGAACGCCCGGCATCGCTCGCGGCCAGGGCCGCGGGCAGCGCGGCGGTAATCGGTCGCAGGTCCCCGGACAGGGCCAGCTCGCCCATAAATTCGCACTCACTCAGGCTGTCTTCGGGAATTTGGCCCGAGGCGGCGAGAATGCCCAGCGCAATGGGCAGGTCAAAACGTCCGCCTTCTTTAGGGAGGTCGGCCGGGGCCAGGTTGACGGTAATGCGCCGGGCGGGGAATTCCAGGTGACTATTGAGAATGGCGCTGCGCACCCGGTCCTTGCTTTCCTTCACGGCGGTTTCCGGCAGGCCCACCATATTCAGAGCGGGCAGCCCGTTGGACAGGTGCACTTCGACGGTAACCAGTGGCGCTTGGACACCGAGCTTGGCTCGGGAATAGACAATAGCGAGTGACATTCGCAATCCTTGCTGATGTGGGTTGAATCCGAACGGGACTATACCGCAACCGTTACTGGTGGGAAAAGGAACCCGGTTCCGTTTTTGGGCATTGAATGAGGCAGGGTGGTCCGAGGCGGCGCGCAATCCGATGGGCTTTGCGAAGCCCCAGCTTTTATCGGATTACGCGCTTCGCGCTTCAATCAGACCTACTGGCAGGCTCCTTTTCCAGGTTCGCCAATTGCTGTTCGAGCTTCTCCAGCCGCTCGCGGGTACGTTGTAGCACGGCGGCTTGGGCGTCGAATTCTTCGCGGGTGACCACGTCCATTTTCCCGAGGGCGGACTGGACGGCCGCCTGGAGCTCCTTTTTGGGGAACATTTCCTTCAGGGCAGGCATTTTCCGGTCGAGTTCCTGAAAGACCTTTTGGGCAAAATCGCTGATCATATTCACTCTCGGTTGCCGGTAATTGAGTACAACAGTGTAGCGCTCTGGGTCGACGCTGTCAGCGTTGGTGTTGGGTGGGGCGCTGGGCGCCGCCCCAGGGGGAGGGTGAGACGCTATGAGTTCTCGCTGTGCCACTGTTTGATGGTGCGGGAGACTTCTTCCACGGGTTGGGGGCCGCAGAAGTGGTAACCCTGCATCTGGTCGCAGCCGGCTTCAAGCAGCCAGTCACGCTGGGCCTGGGTTTCGACACTTTCGGCGACCACGGTTTTGTCCAAATTATGGGCGAGGTTGATCATGGCTCGAACCAGCCGCTGGTCCTCCTCATTGCGGCTAAGCGCCGAGAGAAACTGAGAGTCGATTTTGACCGAGCTGATTGGCAGGCGTTGCAGCTGTAGGAAGGAGCAGCTGCCGCTTCCAAAGCGGTCGAGGGAGAAAGTCAGCCCCAGGTGTGACAGGGGCCGCATGCACAGGCTGACCAGCTCGAGGTTGTCCATCAGGCCGGCCTCGGTCAACTCGAACTCCAAGTGCCGCCCCGGTACCTCGAAAGCTTTAAGCGTTGTCGCCAGTCGATGGACCAGTTGCTCATCGCGAAACTGACGCACCGAGAGGTTCACCGACATTCGCAGGTTCGGCCCGCACTGCTCTTGCAGCAGGCGTAGGTCCTGGCAGGCCCGCTCCAGCACCCAGTAGCCCATGTCATTGATCAGGCCGGTGTCCTCCGCCACCCGGATAAACGCCTTGGCATTCAGCGGGCCTTCTTCCGGGTGATTCCAGCGCAGTAGCGCCTCCAGAGCCACAATGTCGCCGGTTTGGAGGTCGATCCGGGGCTGGTATTCCAGGTAGAGCTGACCCTCGCGCAGGGCGTTGCGTAAGTCCGCCTCCATGCGCAACTGCAGGCGCACCTCCTTGTTCATCGCTTCGGTAAAGAAGCGGTAGCCGCTCTCTTCCTGCTGTTTGGCCTGGTACATGGCCAAGTCGGCGCTTTTGAGAAGGCTATCGGCGTCCCGACCGGCATCGGGATAGACGGCAATGCCGATGCTGCAGCCGATGCTTATGTCGTAGCCACCAATTTGGTAGCGGGCGGAGATGCGCTCAATAATCTTTTCCGCCACGTGGGCCACGTCGGTGCTGCTGTCGGTATTTTCCAGCAGCAGCGTGAACTCGTCCCCGCCCATACGGGCCACCGAGTCTGAGCGGCGCATGCACTCCTGCAGGCGCTCGGCGCAGATGCGGATCATGCTATCCCCGGTGTCGTGGCCGAAGTTGTCATTCACCTGCTTGAAGCCGTTCAGGTCGATAAACATCAGGGTGAATTTCCCCTGGTCCCGGTCCGCCAACCGGATGGCGTGCTCGAGGCGGTCCCGAAACAGAATCCGGTTGGGGATATCGGTGAGGGTGTCGTAGTGGGCCAGGCGACTGAGGTGCTGTTCGGTGCGCTTGCGTTCAATGGCGTAGCGCAGGGTGCGCTCGAGCAGTTGGGTGTTGATTTGGCCCTTAATCAGGTAGTCGGCAGCGCCGGCGCGAATGGCCTCGCGGTCCACCTCGGTTTCCATCTCGTTGGTCATGACCACGATGGGGGTGGTGCAGGCTTGGGTTTTGGCGGCGGTGAGCAGGTCCTGGGCGGTGTCATCGCCCCAGTAGTAGTCGAGCAGGATCAGGTCGTAATCGTCGCCAAAAATGGTGGGCAAAGCGCCATCGAGCCGGTCATGCCAGACCAACTGATAATCAGTGTGGTGAATTTCCGACAGCAAATCGGCCAGCAGCAGGTACTCGCCTTCCTCGCGGTCTATAAAAAGAATCTTAACGATTCTGTCCATTGCTCACTTCCACTGTTCCTTTGGCGTCTTTCGCAGGTGTGCCTGACGCCTATTATCTATCAACCCTGACGGATTACACACCATGAAGAAATCCGTGCCAAAATGCGACTTTACACCACCTTTCGAGCATAATAAACCTCTTTGTGCGGCGCGGCTTGCATGGGGGTTGGCCCCTGCTACAATGCGGCGCCCTGCGCATTGTTCAGAGTTTGCACTGCCAACGTCTGTATTGAGCCTGTATTGAGAGGTCCCGTGGCCCAGCTAAACCCCCGCCAGCGAGAAGCTGTACGCTACATTGATGGCCCCTGCCTGGTGCTCGCAGGGGCGGGCAGTGGCAAGACCAGTGTGATTACCCGCAAGATCGCCTACCTCATCGAGAAGTGCGACCAGCCCGCGCGCCATATCGCCGCGCTGACCTTTACCAACAAGGCGGCCCGGGAGATGAAAGAGCGGGTCAGCTCGCTGGTGCGGGGCTCCGCCGCCAAGGGGCTGACCGTCTCTACCTTTCACAACCTGGGGCTGAACATCATTCGGCGTGAGTACAAAGCCCTGGGCTTCAAACCGGGCTTCTCCATTTTCGATGCCGAAGATGCCCGGGCACTGCTGAAAGAGCTACTGCTCAAGGACGGCGAACTCGATAGCGACCACCTCAACCGCGTACAACACCAGATTTCCAACTGGAAGAACGATCTCACCGCCCCGGAGGAGGTGCTGGCCATGGCCCAGAGCCCCGGCGAGCAGACCATCGCCCGGGTGTATGAGCGCTACAACCAGGCGCTTCGAGCCTACAACGCAGTGGACTTTGATGATCTGATCCTGATTCCGGTGCAATTGTTCCAAAGTCAGCCGGAGGTGCTCGCCCGCTGGCAGCGCAAAATCCGCTACCTGCTGGTGGATGAATACCAGGACACCAACTCCAGCCAATACCTGCTGGTGAAGCAGATTGTGGGGGTGCGTGGCTCCCTCACCGTGGTGGGGGACGACGATCAGTCCATCTACGCCTGGCGCGGCGCCCGCCCGGAGAATATGAGCCTGCTCAAGCAGGACTTCCCGGCACTCAAAGTGATCAAACTGGAGCAGAATTACCGCTCCACGAGCCGCATCCTGAAGGTGGCCAACCATTTGATCAGCCATAACCCCCACGAATTTGAAAAGGCCCTGTGGAGTGAGATGGGCGTGGGGGAGACGATTCGCATCGTGCGCTGCTCCAACGAAGAGGCCGAGGCGGAGCGGGTGGCCACCGAAATTCTGACCAGCCGATTGCGCTACCAGCGCAAATTCAAGGATTACGCCGTGCTCTACCGGGGTAACCACCAGGCCCGGTTGCTGGAGATCAAGCTCCAACAGCACCAGATTCCCTACAAGATCAGCGGTGGCTCCTCGTTCTTTTCAAAAACCGAGATCAAGGACGTGATGGCCTACCTGCGCCTTCTGGTGAACCCGGACGATGACAACGCCTTCCTTCGGGTGATCAATACCCCCCGCCGGCAGATTGGCACCAGTACCCTGGAAACCCTGGGCCGCTACGCCACCGAACGCCACATTGGGCTATTCAGTGCGGTCAATGAAATGGCCCTGGAACGCCAGCTCAATGAGAAAGCGCTGGAGCGCCTGCGCCGCTTTGTGCACTGGATTGAGGGGGTGCACCAGCGCTGCCACGGCGACAACCCCGTCGCCGCCATTCGGGAAATGCTTGAAGACATGGACTACGAAGCCTGGCTGCACCAGAACGCCAGTACCCCCAAGGCCGCCGAGCGGCGTTGGGAAAACGTCCATTACCTGGTGGACTCCCTGGGCCGAACCATGGAGCCGGATGACGACGGTGAGACCATCACCATCAAGGAGGCCATCGCCAAGCTGGTGCTGCGGGACCTGTTGGAGCGCCAGGAAGAAGAGGACGAGATGGACCAGGTGCAACTACTCACCCTGCACGCCTCCAAGGGTCTGGAATTCCCCCATGTGTTTATGATCGGCATGGAAGAGGGCCTGCTGCCCCATCGCAACAGCATCGAGGACGACAACATTGAGGAAGAGCGGCGCCTGACCTATGTGGGCATCACCCGCGCCCAGCGCACCCTCACCATGACCCTGGCAGGCAAGCGCAAACAGTTCGGAGATGTGAGCGAGACCACGCCCAGTCGCTTTCTGGAAGAACTACCGGTGGAAGACATCGAATACGAAGGGTTTGGCGAACACAGCCCTGAGAAAAACGTGGCGAAGGGGGAGGAGACGTTGAGTAGCCTGCTGGGGATGTTCGATTGATCGCCGTTGACCACAATGGTTGGCGTAGGGCGATGAGATGGTCTCCTCCCCTCTTTAACCGGCATCGCGATGTGCCAAGATAGGGAA